>NZ_LZDG02000044.1:0-226504 GCF_001672555.2 Pseudomonas sp. AU11447
CTGCGCGACGCCAACCTGCGCGGCGCCAACCTGCGCGGCGCCAACCTGCGCGGCGCCAACCTGCGCGGCGCCAACCTGCGCGGCGCCAACCTGAGCGACGCCGACCTGAGCGACGCCAACCTGCGCGGCGCCAACCTGCGCGGCGCCAACCTGAGCGGCGCCAACCTGCGCGGCGCCAACCTGAGCGAGTTGTCATCAATATGGGGCGCGACCGGAAACCTCCGCGAGGTGAAGGCTATTCAGGCGGATATCTGGCCTGTCACCTACACCGCCACCCACATGCAGATCGGCTGCCAGTTCCACACCTTGGCCGAGTGGTGGGCCTTCAACGACGAAGAGATCAGCGGTATGGATTCGAAGGCGCTGGCCTGGTGGTCGGTCTGGAAGCCGATCCTGAAGCAGATCATCGACGCCTCTCCGGCCGTACCCGGTGGCGACAAGCCGGCCGGTGCCGAGGCGGCGTAACCGAACAGCGAACGAGTCGAGGGGCTTGATCAGCCAGACCTGACGCATCCGGGGAAGCGCCCGGCGTTCGCCCTGATTCAGCAGCCGCATGTTCGCGGCCATGAGGTCATAGACATGAATGCAATCCAGCACCACAGGATCGAGGAGCACCAGCTCGCGTCGAGCGAGTGGCTCACCGCTCAGGTCGGCAAGCTCCTCAAGGGCAACGACGCCGACAACATCCTTTTCTTCACCAAGACGATGCCGAACTGGCAGCAGGGCTTCGCCGACTCGGTCATGGAACTGCTCGGCGAGATCGGCGGCCGGGAATGCCCGGTCGTGCAAATCCTCATCGCTCTGGAACAGAACGAACCCGAACTGGCCTCGGCCATCTACCACAGCCGAATCCGCGAGCACGTCGTCCAGCTCGCTGAGCAATGCATCCAGGAGAACGCAGCATGAAGTACTACGTCGAACTGACCTACCCGAAAGCGCTGCGCTTGCCGGTATACGGCATCACCCTGGAAGCGGTGAGCAAGTCGCAGGCGATCACCGAGGCCACCATCGAAGCCGGCCGTGAGGGTTATCGCGGCTCGCCGAAGAAAGTAACCGCCCGGCAGCTTCAGGAGGCCGCAGCATGAGCGCCGCCACCGAAAGCCAGTACGAAGAGTTCGCCGGCAAGAGCATCCGTGCGGCGACCAGCCTGGCGCGCCGCAAGGGCTATTTCAACCCGGTATTCACCCAGATTTGCGGAGACCTCTGTGTCCTCCGTTTCAAGCGGCATCCACACCCGGCCGCAGCGGGCCGCTGAGCGGATATCTGCGGCGGGTTCAGCCGGCCAGTACCCGGTTCAAAAACCCCGGCAGCCAAGCGTCTAGCACCTCCTTCGACCGCGGGCGTGATTGGCCGAGTGGCGCACGTAACGCGCCTTTCCCTTTCCCTTTCCCTTCACTGGCTGCGGTCACGCGGCGAGGTCACACCATGTCTACTGCAATCGCAGAGCGGCAGGAATCTGCCGTTGTTGTCCAGGCCGAGTCGGCCACCATCCTGCAGGTGATCCAGCGCGCAGCCGCTGACCCGCAATGCGACATCGAGAAGATGGAACGCCTGCTGGCCATGAAGGAGCGGATGGACGCTAGGGCAGCGGAAGTCGAGTTCAACGACGCTCTTTCCCGTGTCCAGGCGAACATGGGCCGAGTGGCTGCTGATGCCACTAACAACCAAACCCGCAGCGCCTACGCCACCTACGGGAAGCTGGATAAGGCCCTCCGCCCCGTGTACACGGCTGAGGGTTTCTCGTTGTCGTTTGGGACCGAGGAAGCCCCGGAAGGCATGGTCGGCATGATCTGCTTCGTAAGCCACCGTTCCGGCCACACCCGCCAGTATCGCGCGCACGTCCCATCCGATGGCAAGGGCGCCAAGGGCGGCGACGTGATGACCAAGACCCACGCATTTGGCTCCGGCACCTCCTACGGAATGCGCTACCTACTGAAGATGATCTTCAACGTGGCCATCGGCGAGGAAGACGACGACGGCAACGCCGCCGGCAGCGACGATCTTCGCAATGCCGTGCTGGATGACCTGATCGCCAAGGTCAAGGCAGCGAAAACCGGCGCAGAACTCCAAGGCGTATGGCAGTCAGGCCTAAAGGTTCTGCAGGCCGCCAAGGATGTGGCTGGGGCAGATGAACTCCGCGCCGCCGTAACCGCGCGTAAGGCTGAACTGGAGAAGTCGAAATGATCCTCATCTCATGTGACCAAGGCAGCGAAGCGTGGCACCGTGCCCGCGCCGGCGTAATCACCGCGAGCATGTTCAGTGACGCCCGGGCCAGGCTGAAGTCTGGCCCGAACAAAGGGCAGCCGACCTCTGCAGCACTCGACTACGCCTTCAAGCTCGCAGTGGAGCGCATCAGCGGCGAGCCCCTGGATGGCGGCTTTGAAACCTGGCAGATGAAGCGCGGCCACGAACTGGAGCCGATGGCCAGGATGGAGCACGAAATCCAGACCGGGCTGATGGTTCAACGCGCCGGCTTCGTGACCACCGACGATGGCTGCTTCGGCGCCAGTGCTGATGGCCTGATCGGCGAGGACGGTGGCAGCGAGTACAAGTGCTTCATCGCGCCCGAGAAGCTTCGCGCCTTCCACATCGACAACGACGCCAGCGGGATCATGGACCAGGTGCAAGGCTGCATGTGGATCACGGGCCGCAAGTTCTGGCACGTCGGGATGTACTGCCCTGCCCTTGAGTCCGTCGGCCGCCAGCTCTGGTGGCAGGAGTTCAAGCGCGACGACGACTACATCGAGGCGCTGGAGGACGACCTGTGGCAGTTCAAGCTGCTGGTCGACCAGTACGAAACCAAGCTCCGGGAGAAGGCAGCATGATCCCCATCGACTACCGCTCTACCCCTCCGGTCGATATCGCCCGCGCAGAGATCGCGGGGAAGGTGGCGGAGTACCTGGCTGCTGGCCGGCAGATCGAGCTGATCCCCATTGGCGTCTCCGGCGAGAAGGAATTCAGCGTCTGGAACAACAAGCAGCGCTCTCCTGGGCAGACCGACAAGGCCCATGCAGCCTTCCAGAACAACGCCAGGGAGAAGCGCCGCCTTCTCGCCCAGACCGTACGCTACTGCGCCGAGCAGCGAATGACGATCTCAGCCACAGCGGACGCCATGGACCTGGACCGGAACACCGTGCGCCGGATCGCTGCAGAGCACGGGATCGAGTTCTTCCGCAGGGAGCGCGCGTGATGGCAGCGAAGACCGCAGCAGAGCGCAAGGCCGAGCAGCGCGAACGGGACAGGATGAACGAGGAGGAACGCCTGGCGCGCCTCCTCTCCCGCCGCATCAGCCTGGACCTGTTCAAGGCCACCGACGCCAAGCTCGCCCGGATCATGGAGCGCCTGCAGATCGACGAGCCGCAGGACGTGCTGACTCGACTGATCCATGGCGCTGACCGCCTCGACGACGAGTCACTGGCCGATCTGGCCAGCCACTAGTCACGCCTACCTGTCACACAACGCTTTCGCCCTCCGCTGCACTCGCGGCGCGGCGGCGCTCTACCTGGAGAAACCATGAAGCTCACATCGATTCCCCGCATCAAACGGGTGTCGCTGGATCGCCAGCGCCTGCGTCGTCCGCGACCCTCGGCTCGAAAGATCAACTTCCTGCTCCGGGGTGGGCCGCTGAGCATGGCCTGGCTCTGCAGCCCCGGCACCCTCTGCTTCAGCTACCGCGACTGGCGCGGCTACTACGACAAATCCAACAAGTGGGTATCGCTATGAGTACGTTTGCAGTGTTCGGCATGACCCGCGACCTGGCGCTGGATGATGCCCGCAAGACCGTGAAGACCAGTCGCCGCACGCCGCTCGGTGAGCAGCCCATTCCGATGACCGAATGGCTCGCCCTGTGTGAGAAGACTGCCGACCAGGTAATGGCCGGCACCAAGACCAAGCAGCTCGGCCCGCTATTTCGACGCGCCGCAGTTCGCCGAGCAGTTCATTCAGGTCGCGCGGAAGACCCTGAAGTGCCGCGACCTGCACATAAAAGCGAAGGTCATCCTTACCGATGAGAAGGGCAAGCCAATCATCGACAAGAAGACCAAGGCGCCGAAGGTTGGCTGGCGGAAGTACGACCCAAGCACGGAGCAGCTTTCGGCATGACCATCACCTACGGCTCAGTGTGCAGCGGCATCGAGGCCGCGAGCGTTGCGTGGCACCCGCTGGGCATGCGCGCCGCCTGGCTCTCCGAGATCGAGCCCTTCCCATCTGCCGTTCTGGCGGCGCGCTGGACAGAGGCGGAGAACCTGGGCGACATGACCAAGATCGCCAAGCGCGTGCTGGTCAGCGCAGTCGCGGCGCCGGACATTCTGGTGGGCGGAACCCCATGCCAGGCCTTCAGCGTGGCTGGTATGCGCGAAGGCCTGGCCGATCCGCGCGGCGCCCTAACCATCAAATACGTGGAGCTGCTCGATGCAATTGACCATGTTCGAACCCAGCGAGGCGAGCCTGAAGCCGTCTGCCTCTGGGAAAACGTCCCCGGCGTCCTCTCCGACAAGGGCAACGCGTTCGGGTGTTTCCTCGGCGCCCTGGTGGGCGAATCCCAAGAACTTCAGCCGCCAGGGGGAAAATGGAAGGACGCTGGTTGTGTGTATGGACCCCGGCGAACAGTCGCATGGCTGGTTCTGGATGCCCAATATTTCGGCCTGGCCCAACGACGCCGCCGTGTGTTCGTTGTCGCAAGTGCTCGAGCAGGATTCGATCCCGCCGCGGTTCTATTTGAGTCCGAAGGCACTCGCCGGGATCAGCCGCCGGGACGGCCGGAGGAGTTCACGGTTCATCCTACTCTCACGGCTCAAGGGGGCGGCGCTCTCGATGACCGAGAGGCATATGTACTGGAGCCCGATGGCGTCAGGCGTACCACCCCGCTCGAATGGGAGCGCTGCCAGGGATTCCCTGACAACTACACGCTGATCCCCTGGCGCGGTAAGCCCGCCGAGGAATGCCCGGATGGCCCACGCTACAAGGCCATCGGGAACAGCAAGGCTATTCCCGTGGTGCGTTGGATTGGTCGCCGCCTGCTTCAACAGCTTCAAGCCTGATTCACCTACCCCACTCCATGCCATTGTGCCACTACGGCGCGAGGACTCGTCATGCCTGAAAAACCGCTGAAGGCCTACCACGTAGGCGAAGGCTCCGATGGGGAGCATGTGATCGTCTTCGCTACCAGCGGGGCTGCCGGCCGCCGGAAAGGTGGCAATGAACTGAGCCTGGAGTTCGAGGAGGTCGAGTTCTGCCGCCGCGCACCGTGGGCTGATGAGTTCGCCGGCCAGCGCTTCATCCCGGCCACGTCCTATCACGACAACGGCTGGTGGCTGTACTGCAATCACTGCGAGACCAGGCTTTACGAAGACGCCGAGGACGAAGACGGCAACCCGCGACAGCTTGTCTACGACGGCCAGCACGCTTACTGCGACCAGGTCTGTAAGGATGGGCACGAGCGGGAAATAGCCGATGCCAACGCGAAGGGCGAAGCATTCAAGGCAAAAGCCCTACAGGAGCGCCCGTACCTGACCTTCACGAAGTGGAACGTCGGCTGGCCACGGATCACACAAAGCGCGGAGTACACCTTCCCCGGTGGGAAATACGGCGGCTCAGTCAGAGACGACGGCGACGGGCAGCTGCACTGGTTCATCGCCCAGGCCGATCAGGAAGCCTGGAACACCTTCCAGGCGCAGCGAGCAGCCTGACCCTCCGCAACAATTTGCCCTTTTCCGGAAACTCTTTTCCGCGCCAGCAGGCGCAAGGATCTCTTCATGCCAGCAAACAACCATCCCGCCGACCAGGCGGCAATTGAAGCCCTGCACGGGCTCCTGTCTGAAAACATCAGCGATCGCCTCATTGCCTTCCAGGATGCCACCTACGCCATGGGCCGCGCCCGTGGCCAGCAGGACGGTTTCAACTTCGAGCAGCACCTGCAGCGCCAGCGCGACTTCAGTGAGCGCACCTTCGGCCCCGGCGCCCGCGCCGCCGGCGTGGTGGACCACATCCGCAAGGAGCTGCGCGAGATCGAGGAGAGCCCCGGCGACCTGGCCGAGTGGATCGATGTGGTGATTCTTGGCCTGGATGGCGCCTGGCGCACCGGCGCCACCCCGGAGCAGATCATCGAAGCCCTGACCGCCAAGCAGGCGAAGAACGAGGCCCGGACCTGGCCTGACTGGCGCACGTCGCCGACGGACAAGGCAATCGAGCACAACCGCGCCGATGATCCGGTCGACGACGATACCTATTTCGTCCACCGCAACGCCGGCAAATCCGTCTTCGTGAAACACGGCCCCTTCTTCCGTGACCAAGGTGGACTGACCCAGGACTGGGGCAAGGGCTGGACGCGAATCAAGGCCACATCCATCGAGCACGCCCGCCAGATCGGTGAAGAGGTACTGCCATGAAGCAGATCATCTGGAGCCTGCTGGCCAAGCTGCTGGCAATCCCCGCCGTCGCCGCCTGGATCATCCAGCGCGCCGGCCGCACTCCCTACCACCACATCATGTCCGCCGACGGCTCCGAGACCTACATGGGCCGCTGGTGGCTGTTCAACCCCTACGACCGGAACACCCATCAGGCCAAGCACTGGTGGTTCCCGTGGTCGGTTCGCGTCCACCACATCATGCGCGCCGATCAGGACCGCGACCTACACGACCACCCGTGGAACGCCCGCACCGTGATCCTTGATGGCTGGTACATCGAGCAGCGACTGGCTGACGACCGCCTGCTGACCATGGTCGACGCGCCGCCCGGTGCCCAGGTGACCGAGTTCATCCGCCGCAATGCCGGCGACACTGCCGCGCTCCGCCATGGCGAGTATCACCGAATCGACCAGGTAGCCGAGGGCGGCGTCTGGACTCTCTTCATCACCAGCCCCTGGCAAGGCGAATGGGGATTCCTCGTCGCCGGCAAGAAGGTGCACTGGCGGACCTATACCGGAGATCAGCAATGAAGGAACGTCCGATCCTGTTCAGCGGGCCGATGGTCCGCGCCATCCTGGAAGGCCGGAAGACGGTCACGCGCCGAGTGATGAAGCACCAGCCACACGAAGACGCGAGCGTCACGGTGGAGAACTACAACGTCACCGTTGTGGATCGCCACGGCGAGCAACAGCCAGGCCCTGAAGTCTTCGGCGCATGGTGGAGCGATGGAGAACGCGGCTGCGTCTGTCCCTACGGCCAGCCAGGCGACCGACTGTGGGTGCGCGAGAGCTGGTGGCAGGCTGGCGACTGGCAGTCCACCTACCCGGAAGACGACACCGGTGCCTGGTTCGGTAGCAAGCGGATTGTTTACTCGGCCGACGGCGCGCCGCCGAACGAACCCAACCGTCACTACCCAGCCGGGTTGCGCAACGGGGCTTACTCCGCAGCGGAACCGAACAAGATCTGGCGCCACCGGCCGAGCATCCACATGCCCCGCTGGGCCTGCCGCATCCTGCTGGAAATCACCGCGGTGTACGTCGAGCGCCTGCAGGACATTAGCGAGGAGCAGGCTATTGCTGAGGGACCTCCTGGCCTGGCCTTCCCTGCTCCCCCTGGCTCGCATTGGGTTACTGAAGACGGCCGGCGTCGAGCGTTCATGCGCCTATGGGATGACGTGAACGGCGCCGGTGCTTGGGATGCCAACCCCTGGGTCTGGGTGGTCGAGTTCAAGCGGGTGACGCCATGACCAGCCCCACCTTCTGCCGCGGCACCGGCCTCCCTGTTCTCGAATGCATCTGCCTGCGCTGCAGGCCTGCCCTCCAGGAGCGAGCACCATGCAAGCCATCCAACTGACCGTCGAGCACCGCCAGGGCCGTGACGGGAAGCCGTACCTGTTGATCGACGGCCTTCCACGACTTGGCGCCGAACTCGATCCCGACCAGGCCCACGCGCTGGGCCGGCAGCTTATCCAGGCCGCAATCGACTCCCGCCAGGGCGAGCGCGGCACCATCCAATACCCCGTCGAGGGCTGAGCCATGACCGAACAACAAGCCTGCACCCTCTGCGGTGCGGATGGGCACACTGCTGCCCGGTGTAACTGGAACAAGAACAGCGCCAAGATCGCCGTAGCCTCGCTCAGGGCCGGACTGCGCGCACTGTCTGACTACATCGGCCCGAAATGCCGCAATGCGGTAGAGGAGGCCATGGCCACTACCTCCCTCGACCACTTCGCGCCACAGCCAGTGCCGGCAGAGGGCGTGCGCGTCCATGATGAGGTGTTCGAAGCCGAGTTCATGACTTGGTGGGAAGATGACGGACAGTTCTGCCGATCTGGCGGCGGCGACTACGAACGCACGTTCGCCTTCCAGGCATGGCGCCATCTCTACCCGCAGCTGATCCAAGCCCGCGCAGCCCTGGCGCAACTCTCCCCTGTGCCGGAGCTGGACGAAGTTGCAGCCCTACAAGCCCAGCCCATCGGCGGGAAGGAGGATGGGGAATGAGCATAAGCAGAGAGCGGCGCCGCGAAATAAAACAGATGGCCCGATACTTTTGCGCGGGTCTGGTAGAGAACGCAGAGCCAATAGCGAGTGGTGGTTTTGACGATCTAAACCATGAGGAGGCTGTTGCCCTGGAAGCTGAATGCAACGCCGTTGCACGTCGGATTTATAAGGAACCCCGCCCATGACCCGCACAGTAGCAGTGCCAGTTGAGTTGCTGGAGCGCATCCATAACCTGCTGGATAACTACATCACTCACTTCACCCCGGAAGAGGAAGAGCTGCGCACCCTTCTCGCCGAGCAGCCTGGGAAGCAGGTGCCGGTCGAGTTCGATTACCCCGAGTTCCACGCGGTAGCCATGGGCTGCGGCCTCGAAGATCGCGGGATCACTGACCGCTATGAGGCCATGCGTTACGGCTATGACGAGGCCGTGGATCAGTTTGCCCATATCATCGAAAGCCTCGGCCCGCTTTACGCCGCCCCGGTCGCCCAGGCTGGGCAGGTGCCGGAGGAGTGGCGCAAGGCCCTGGAGTTCTACGCCAAGGGCGACCACCTCTTGCTGGCCGATCCTGATGCTTGGGACACATGCAGCGGTGAGCCTATGAACTGGCTGCACGACGAGGCCGGGACAGCCAGCGTCGAGGACGGATCGTTCGCCAAGCAAGCGCTCGCCGCCGCTCCGGCGCAGGAGGTGGAGAAGCCTGACGCCTTCGAGGTAGCCCGCCACTCCAAGCGTCTGGTTGAACAGCTCCGCGCCAAGGTGGCCGAGCTGGAAGAGCGGCAGGCCTCCAGACATATCGGCGGTATCCGCCAGGCTGGGCAGGTGCCGGAGGAATGGCGCGATATGCTCGCCAGTCTGCAATGGCACTACCGTGACCACGACGACCACTGGCACCGTCCGCAGGGTTACTACTGTCCGCAGTGTGGCGGTGAAAAAGACAAAGGGCATGAGGAGCACTGCAAGCTTGCCGCACTGCTCGCCGCCGCTCCGGCGCAGGGAGGTGAGTCATGAGCGCGATCATCAGTCCGTGCGGCAAGTACCGTTACCGCCTGGAGCGCGAATGCGGCATGCCCTTCGAGGGCTCCAAGGTGTTCGCGTTCTTCGGCGTCAACCCGAGCACAGCGGATGCCACCATCGACGACGCCACGGTTCGAAAATGGCGCGGCTTCACGCTGCGTAACGGCGGGCACCGCTTCATCGTTGGCAACGTGTTCGCCTTCCGCGCAACGGACGTTGGGGCGCTGTTCCACGCCGATGACGCCGTGGGACCGGACAACCTGCACCACCTGAAACAGATCATCGCCGACGCTGACGTTTTGGTTCCCTGCTGGGGGTCGTCTGACAAGGTGCTCAAGTCGCTGCGCGGACGCCTGAAGACTCTGCTGTACATCCTGCAAAGCAGCGGAAAGCCGGTAATGCACTTCGGCCTGACCAAGGGTGGCGAGCCGCGTCATCCGCTCATGCTCGGCTACGACACGCCGCTGACCCCGTGGTCGGCGCAGGGAGGGTCTGCTGATGAGTAATGTCCAGCGCTGGGAGCCAGAGAACACCTTCCTCGGCTACAACATGCGGCCAGACCTTGAAGGCTCGTTCGTGCTGCATGACCACTACGCCAAGCTCGAAGCCGAGGCCCAGGCGCTCAGGGAGGAAGTCGCAGCCCTGCGCGCCCTGCTCGGCGAGGGGAAGGAGCATGAGTGAGCTGATCTATTGCTGCTCATTCTTCAGCGAGCGTCCGCAGAACTGGCTCCCCTGTTCCAAGGAGCATCACGACATGGTTAAGGCCAATCCGCATGATTGGCCGGGCTATGAGGTTCGTGAATTCACCGCCATCCCCGCCGACCAGGTGCTGGTGTCGCGCTCGCTCCTACACTCTGCCGCGACCTATCTTGATGCCTTGGCGCCAGCATGCAGCGCCGAGGAAGAGGTAGCCAAAGACCTCCGCGCCATCCTCCACCCCTAACCGTTGCCCTTAACCGCACACCCATATGGGAGGCATGACCGTGCCCGAGATTCGCTGCGAATGTGGTCGCTCTAAACACCTCGGAACCGATGAGTGGCTGAAGGGCCTGACGCTTGATCAGGTCCGCCACGCCAAGACCAGGGCTGAGGAAATCATCAAAAGGGCCGAAGAGGCGCCGAACCGCACCGTGTGGGTGGTGAACAACGGCACCTACAACGACGCCTTCTACCGCGAGGACGAATACGAGAAAGCCGCAGAGCACCTGCTGCGAATCTTCAAGGAAAGGTTCATGTCAGAGGCCAAGGACTACGCCGAGAAGCCCTATGCGCCCAGGCGGTTCGCCGAAGAGGTGCCGCACATCTACCCCCAGCGCGTGACCCAGTACGAGTACGACAACGAATGGTTTCCGGAGAAACAGGGAGACGACCGTGCCTGACATGAGAGAAGAGTTTGAAGCTTGGGTCCAGCGCGATTGGCCGGCCGCACCGCTGCACCACGTCCGCGACGCACTGCCAAAGGACGATCCGCGTTACGGCGAATACTGCAACGAGATGATCCAGCGCGCATGGGTCGGATGGCAAGCCAGCCGCGCAGCTCTGAGGGTGGAGCTGCCGCTGATTGCCGAGGTGGAGCGGCTGCGCGCCAGGCTGGAGATCAGCGACAAGCATCCGTATGACGGCATTGCTTGCCGCGACGAGACGATAAAGGGGCTGGATGAGAAGTGCGACCGGCTCAAGGCGGAGAACGAGGGGCTGCGCGAGAAGTTGACCGACTGCGCCGATTCCCTGCACGCCGAAATGCTGCAGAAGTACGGCGGACAGCTGCCGGATGACATGCACCCGGTCACCCGGCGCGACTATGACCGCGACATGGCCGAGGTTGCGGAGTACAGAGCAGCCCTGGAAGGAGGCGGGAGATGAGCGACGCACCCATCGAGCCGCACGAACACCTCTACGGCGTGAAGGTCGTTCAGATCGAAGACCTGAGGGTCGCGCGCGGCCTTACCCGGCGCCCACTTTCGTCCTGTCGCCACCGGAAGATGGTGTACGACGACAAGGAGCGCCGCATCTGGTGCAGCGATTGCGAGACGGAGGTAGAGCCCTTCGACGCATTCATGTACTTGGTCGAGGTGTTCGATGGCGGCCTGAAGGACTTGAACCGGCGACGCCGTGAGATTCACGAGGCAGAGCAGTTCGCCATGCGCAGCCGGGCGGCAAAGGTGATGGATGAGGCCTGGCGCAGCACCACCATGGCCCCGCTCTGCCCGCACTGCAACGCTGCAATCCTCCCTGAAGACGTTGTGAAGGGAGTGGCTATGGCATCCAAGCAGCTGATCCGCAAGCGCCGCGAGAAGCAGAACCCGGCCTGACAGCCCACCCCCATCCTTGCCCGACACGGGCGACCTCTCAGGCCAGGTCCTGGCCACAACCCTAGAACATTCATTGCCAGCATTGGCTGGCAGGTGAGGTATTGCCCATGAGTGCAGCAGAGCGCCTCATTGATGAGGTGGACAAAGTCACCGAGAAGAAGATGGCCGAGTTGATCGGCACTACGGCAAAGGCCCTGCAGCGAAAGCGCGAGCGGGGGATCATCCCGGCAGGAATCTGGATGAAAATTGACGGCCGAATCATCTACAGCAAAAGGAGGTACGACGCGTGGCTAGAAAGCCTCTGGACCTGCCGACCGGCGTTGAAGTCGTCGGCAAGTCGGTCCGCATTCGATTCCAGTGGGGAAAGCGCAGGCGCTGTGAGACGCTCGCCTACCCTCCGACCCAGAAAGGGATCGCAGCAGCCGACGCTCTACGTACTCAGGTAGTCCAGTTCAACAAGCTGGGCGCCCTGACCCACGAGAAGTACCTGGAATTCTTCCCATCCTCCCGCGCGAAGATCCCCTCCACCGCCTGCCCCACGTTCTTCGAATACGCCCAGGAATGGCTGGACTCGCTCGAGATCGTGGACAGCACCCGCAAGGGCTACCGGATCGCACTGCAGCTCTATTGGATTCCTCACCTGGCACAGCTGCCCATGGATCAGATCCCGCCACAGATGCTGCGCCGCATCACCACACAGACGAACTGGCCATCTCCGGGTCGGCGCAAGTACGCCGTTCGGGTATTGGCGTGCCTGTTCAAGCTGGCCCTGAAGGAGGAGCTGGTGCAGCGCGATCCCACCCTATCCATTCCGAAGGCCAGGGTTCCCAAGCGGGAGATTGATCCGCTCACACGAGAGGAGGCCGACGCCATCATCGACAAGCTGTACCTGCTGGCCACCGGACTACAGCGGATTTACGCCTGCTTATTCGAGTTCCTTTTCTACACCGGCATGCGCCCGGGCGAGGCAATGGCCCTGCGGTGGGAAGAGGTCGACACGCGCAGCCGAAAGGCCAGGGTCTGCCGCATCCAGCAGCGCGGGAAAATCTACGAGCGCACCAAAACGAAGACCGTTCGCGAAGTTTTGTTGAACGATCGCGCGCTGCATGCCCTCGAACAAGCTAGGCCGCTGACTGCGGCGAGATCGGATTACGTGTTTGCTCCCAGCCTGAAGGCAGAGCGCTCCGACCTGTACATCAAGTCGGAGACTGGACCCAAGCGCTACTGGCGCGACGCCTTGCGGAAGCTCGGCATGCGCCAACGCAGGACGTATGACACTCGCCACACCTACGCGACGATGTGCCTGATGGCCGGGATGAATCCGGCTTTCATCGCCTCGCAGCTCGGCCACAGCGTGCCAGTTCTGCTTTCGACTTACGCCAAGTGGCTCAACTCGACGTCCGACTGGAGCGAGATGGAAAAGCTAAAAACTGGTACGAAATTGGTACGGAGGAAAGCTAAGGAGGACTGAGGCCCTGATTTTACTGGGCCCACAGCACTATGTGCGGAATTGCAGGAGAACTACGTTTCGATAACCAGGCTGCGGACCTTGCCGCAGTCGAACGCATCACTCATCACCTCGCACCGCGAGGCCCCGATGCCTGGGGTTTCCATAGCGAAGGTCCCCTGGCGCTGGGCCATCGACGGCTGAAGATCATGGACCTGGCGGAAGCTTCCGGTCAGCCGATGATCGATACCGCCCTGGGCCTGTCACTGGTCTTCAATGGCGCCATCTACAACTACCCGGAGCTGCGCCAGGAACTCGAAGCCCTGGGCTACCGCTTCTTCTCCGGTGGCGACACCGAGGTCCTTCTCAAGGGATACCACGCCTGGGGTGAAGAACTATTGCCACGCCTCAATGGCATGTTCGCTTTCGCCATCTGGGAACGCGACAAACGGCGCCTGTTCATCGCCCGCGACCGTCTCGGCATCAAGCCGCTGTACCTGTCGCAGACCGGCAAGCGCCTGCGCTTCGCCTCCAGCCTGCCGGCGTTGCTCAAGGGCGGCGATATCGACCCGGCGCTGGACCCGGTGGCACTCAACCACTACCTGAACTTCCACGCCGTGGTGCCCGCGCCACGCACCCTGCTGGCCGAAGTGCAGAAGCTGCCGCCGGCCACCTGGATGACCATCGACGCCGACGGCCACACCGAGCGCCAGCGCTGGTGGACCCTGGACTACGGCCCGCTGCCGGATGAGCGCGAGCTGACCCTGGACGACTGGGAAGACCGCCTGCTGAGCAGCCTGCGCGACGCCGTGAGCGTGCGCCAGCGCGCTGCCCGCGAAGTCGGCGTGCTGCTCTCCGGCGGCGTCGATTCCAGCCTCCTGGTCGGCCTGTTGCACGAAGCCGGCGTCGAAGACCTGCTGACCTTCTCCATCGGCTTCGAGGATGCCGGCGGCGAGCGCGGCGACGAGTTCCAGTACTCGGACCTGATCGCCCGACGCTACGGCACCCGCCACCACCAGTTGCGCATCGACGAGAACGAAGTCATCTCGCAGTTGCCGGCGGCCTTCCGCGCCATGAGCGAGCCGATGGTCAGCCACGATTGCATCGCCTTCTACCTGCTCTCGCGGGAAGTCTCCAAGCACTGCAAGGTGGTGCAGAGCGGCCAGGGCGCCGACGAGCTGTTCGCCGGCTACCACTGGTACCCGAAAGTGGCCGGCGCGAAGGACCCGCTGCAGGCCTACCGCGCGGCCTTCTTCGACCGCAGCCATGGCGAGTACCTGGACACCGTGCGCGAGGCGATGCGGGTCGAGGACGTGGCCAGCGAGTTCGTCCGCGACCACTTCGCCCAACCCGGCGCAGAAGACCCGGTGGACAAGGCGTTGCGCCTGGACAGCACCATCATGCTGGTGGACGACCCGGTCAAGCGCGTCGACAACATGACCATGGCCTGGGGCCTGGAAGCCCGCGTGCCGTTCCTCGACTACCGCGTCGCGGAACTGTCGGCACGCATCCCGTCACGCTTCAAGCTTGGCGACGGTGGCAAGCAGGTGCTCAAGGCCGCCGCGCGCAAGGTCATCCCCAGCGAGGTGATCGACCGGCCCAAGGGGTACTTCCCGGTGCCCGGCCTCAAGCACCTGCAAGGCAATACCCGCGCCTGGGTCAGCGAATTGCTGCTGGACCCGAGCCAGGACCGTGGCCTGTTCGAGACGGCGATGTTCGACCGTCTGCTCAGCGACCCGGCGAGCGACCTCACTCCGCTGCGCGGTTCCAAGTTGTGGCAGTTGGCGGCCCTCAATCTCTGGCTGACGGAACAAGGCCTCTAGAGCCCGGCGGCGCCGTGCGTGGCGCCGCCTTCCCCACAGCCCAGGACAGATGCTTATCAGGGAGCGCACGATGAAACCCCATTCCAACCTGCCCCATCCCCACAACCAGAGGCTGCTGCGCGGCCAGACGCCGACCTATGAGCGCCTGCAGGCGCGCTTCGCCGGCGACCACGCGGAAAGCCACGGCCCGCTGATCCTGCAATGCGGCTGGGGTCGCCTGCTGATCGGCCATACCTTCTCCAGCCCGGACAAGCTGGCGGCCGAGTTGCTCAACGAACAACCCGGCGAGCGCGACATTGCCCTCTACGTCGCCGCGCCACAGCAGGTGCTGTCCCACGCCCCGCAGCAACTCTTCCTCGACCCCTCGGACGCGCTGCGCCTGTGGTTCACCGACTACCGCCCGGCGCGCCGCCCCTTCCGTGGCTTCCGCATCCGCCGCGTGCACAGCGACGACGACTGGACGGCGATCAACCGCCTCTACCTGTCGCGCGGCATGCTGCCGGTCGATCCCTCCAACGTCACCCCGCGCCACCAGGGCGGCCCGGCCTATTGGCTGGCGGAAGACGCCGAGACCGGCACGGTGATCGGCACCGTCATGGGCATCAACCACGCCAAGGCCTTCCGCGACCCGGAAGGCGGCTCCAGCCTCTGGTGCCTGGCCGTGGACCCGCAGTCCAGCCGGCCCGGCGTCGGCGAAGCGCTGGTGCGCCACCTGATCGAGCACTTCATGAGCCGCGGCCTGGCGTACCTGGACCTGTCGGTGCTGCACGGCAACCAGCAGGCCAAGTCGCTGTACCGCAAGCTGCGCTTCCGCGAATTGCCGACCTTCGCAGTGAAGTGCAAGAACGGCATCAACCAGTCGCTGTTCCTTGGCCCCGGCCCGGAAAAGGGACTCAATCCCTACGCGAAAATCATCGTCGACGAAGCCCATCGACGCGGCATCGAGGTGCAGGTGCAGGACGCCGACGCCGGCCTCTTCACTCTCACCCAGGGCGGCCGGCGCATCCGCTGCCGCGAGTCGCTGTGCGACCTCACCAGCGCCGTCAGCATGAGCCTGTGCCAGGACAAGACCCTCACCCACCGCGCCCTCGACCGCGCCGGCCTGCGCCAGCCGCAGCAGCGCCTGGCCGCTGGCACCGCAGACAACGCTGCATTCCTCGAAGAGCACGGCGCGTTGGTGGTCAAGCCGGTGGACGGCGAACAGGGCCAGGGTGTCGCCGTGGACCTGCGCACAGCCGAGGAAGTGGAGAGCGCCATCGCCCACGCGAAGCAGTTCGACACCCGCGTCATCCTCGAGAGCTACCACCCCGGCAATGACCTGCGCATCGTGGTGATCGGCTACGAGGTGGTGGCCGCCGCCATTCGCCGCCCCGCCGAGGTGATCGGCGATGGTCGGCACAGCATCCGCAAGCTGATCGAGGCGCAGAGCCGCCGGCGCCAGGCCGCGACCGGTGGCGAAAGCCGCATCCCGCTGGACGGCGAGACCGAGCGCACCCTGGCCGCCGCCGGCTTCAGCTACGACGACGTGCTGCCCAGCGGCCAACGCCTGGCCGTACGCCGCACGGCCAACCTGCATACCGGCGGCACCCTGGAAGACGTCACCGAGCGCCTGCACCCGGCCCTGGCCGACGCCGCCATCCGCGCGGCGCGAGCGCTGGAAATCCCGGTCACCGGCCTCGACCTGCTAGTCACCGAGGCCGACCAGGCGGACTACGTGATCATCGAAGCCAACGAGCGCCCCGGCCTGGCCAACCACGAGCCGCAGCCGACCGCCGAACGCTTCGTCGACCTGCTCTTCCCGCTGAGCCGCGAACTCCTGCATCGCGACAACCGTGATCAGCCTCACCCCAACGAAGAGGCCCCGGCATGACCCAACTGCCACAACCTGACCTCAACTACCTGCAGCGCGTGCTGCTGGAAATGCTCGCCATCCCCAGCCCCACCGGTTTCACCGACACCATCGTGCGCTACGTCGCCGAACGGCTGGAGGAGATCGGCGTGCCCTTCGAGATGACCCGCCGCGGGACCATCCGCGCCACCCTGCTGGGGCGGCGCAAGAGCCCGGACCGCGCCGTCTCGGCGCACCTGGACACCATTGGCGCCATCGTCCGCGAGATCAAGCCCAACGGCCGCCTGGCCCTGGCGCCGGTGGGCTGCTGGTCGAGCCGCTTCGCCGAGGGCAGCCGGGTCACGGTGTTCTGTGAGAACGGCGTATTCCGCGGCAGCGTGCTGCCGCTGATGGCCTCCGGGCACGCCTTCAACACCGCGGTGGATACGCTGCCGATCAGCTGGGATCACGTCGAGCTGCGCCTGGACACCTACACCGCCAGCCGTGCCGACAGCGAATCCATCGGCGTGGCCATCGGCGATTTCGTCGCCTTCGACCCGCTGCCCGAGTTCACCGAGAGCGGCCACATCAGCGCCCGCCACCTCGACGACAAGGCCGGCGTGGCCGCGCTGCTGGCCTCGCTCAAGGCCATCGTCGAAGCCGGCCAGGTGCCGCCGATCGACTGCCACCCGCTGTTCACCATCACCGAGGAGATCGGCTCCGGCGCCGCCGGCGCGCTGCCCTGGGATGTGAGCGAATTCGTCGGCATCGACATCGCCCCAGTGGCCGAGGGGCAGAACTCCAGCGAACATGCGGTCAGCGTGGCGCTGCAGGACTCCGGCGGGCCTTACGATTTCCACCTGTCCCGGCACCTGCTGCGGCTGGGTGAGCGCCACGAGATCGCCGTGCGCCGGGACCTGTTCCGCTACTACCACAGCGATGCGCAATCGGCGATCACCGCCGGCCACGACATCCGCACGGCGTTGCTGGCCTTTGGCTGCGATGCCACCCACGGTTATGAGCGCACTCATATCGACAGCCTGGCCGCACTGTCGAAACTGCTCACCGCCTACCTGCTCAGCCCTCCGGTGTTCGACAGCGACGCGGAACCCAGCGAGGGCACGCTGGAGCGCTTCAGCAAGCAACTGGAGCATCCGGTGCACATGGAAAGCACCACCCATGTACCGCCGGTGGACGACCTGATCGACAGCGGCGACGCTCCCGACAAGAGCAAGGACAAGGGCAAGGAACCCGACCGCCGTTAGATCGGAAGCTGCACTCGCGGCAGCGCGGGACTACAATCCCGCGCTGCGCTTTCGAGTACCCCGCCATGCTGATTCCTTACGACCTGATCGAAGCCGACACCCTCAACAACCTGCTGGAAGACTTCGTCACCCGCGAAGGCACCGACAACGGCGACGACACGCCGCTGGACGTGCGCGTGGAGCGCGCGCGCCATGCGCTCAAGCGCGGCGAGGCGGTGATCGTCTTCGACCCGGAAAGCCAGCAGTGCCAGCTGATGCTGAAAAGCGAAGTGCCGAGGGAGTGGTTGGAGGACTGAAGTACCCGCGCAGAAACACCCCGTAGGATGGTGTGGAGCGCAGCGATACCCATCGATTGCGCGCACCCATCGCATGGGTATCGCTGCGCTCCACCCATCCTACGATGAAGCTCAGCTGATAGACCGGAGCGCTTTTCGTAGGAGCAAGGGGGACGCCATCGTTATTGCTCGCGAACCTGGCGCTCGCCGGCGACTCAGGCGCAACTGGCTACTCTGTTCGCGAGCAAGCTCGCTCCTACAGGTTTGCGTTGTACTCAGACTCAGGGCGCGAGACGAGGCCCGAGCAACACCACGCTGGCGCCGATCACGCAGAGCGCCACGCCGACCCAGTCGCTCCACATCGGGCGACTCTTTTCCACGAAGGCCAGCCAGAACAGCGATGCGGCGACGTAGATGCCGCCGTACGCGGCATACGCACGCCCGGCGTAGTTTGCCTCGACACGGGTGAGCAGCAGGGCAAATACCGTCAGGCTGAGCAACCCGGGAATGACCCACAGGGCGCTCTTGTCCAGGCGCAGCCAGAGGTAGAAGGCGTAGCAGCCAGCGATCTCGCAGAACGCGGCGAGGACGAACCAGAGGTAATTGATCATGGATTCTTTCCGTAACGGGAGGCGCGCGATCAGCCGCGCAGGCCGCCTTCGCGCTCCCAGGCGCAACGCACTTTCAGTTCACCTTCGCGCGGGCTGTGGAAGCCGTTCTCGGACTCCCAGCGGAAGGTGTGGCTGCCGTTGACTTCGGTTTCCAGGTGCACCACCGCACTGGCCCAGTAAAGCCGGCGCAGCAGCGCTTCGAACTGTTCGACCCAGAGTTTCCACTCGTACTCGATGGTCTGGTAGCTGGCGCCGAAATGGATCACCTGGGACTGGTACAGGCCCGCGCCTTCGGTCTCGCAGCGGCTGAACATCTCGCGGCCGAGGAACGGCCAGGCCTCGCCCATGGGCAGGCTGTCGAGCACCTTGCGGTTGGCGGCGCGGCGCAGGCGGCGCTCCATCGAGTCGCCGGGCCAGTCGCGGATGCAGCCATAGACGATGGATTCACAGTGCAAGCGGGTTCTTCCTTCAATGACACCGGAGCCTTCTAACACAGGCCCGACGATGCGCAAAGCACGAACCCCAAGAGCTGGGCAGTAGCCCGAAAAAGCAAAAGCCCCGCGACATGAGCGGGGCTTTCACCGGGGTCCAACGTACATCAGCCAGGCAGGCCGGTGACTAAAACTAACCCTTTGCACCGGCCTGGGCAAGCCCTGTCTTTCATTGCACCGAAAGGGGGCGAAAATACCCTTCGATTACGAAAGACTGCGGCGCTTGGCTTGCATCTTCTCCGCCATCTTCGCCATCTCGTCGTAGATCGCCTGCGGGTTCTGCTGCTTGATCTGCCAGGCCATACGGCCCTGCTCGTGGGGCAGGATCATGAAGACATCGCGACCCACTTCCTGGTGGATGTAATCGGCGATGTCAGCGGCGCTGATCGGTGAGCTTTCCAGCAGTTTGCCGACCTGGGTCTTCATTTCCGGGCTCGGGCCGCGGAAGGAGTCCAGCAGGTTGGTCTGGAAGAACGACGGGCAGACCACGTGGACCTTCACGTCCACCAGGCTGAGGTCGGCCAGCAGGCTTTCCGACAGTGCCACCACGCCGGCCTTGGCCACGTTGTAGTTGCTCATCGCCGGGCCCTGCATCAGTGCGGCCATGGAGGCGATGTTGATGATGCGGCCCTTGCTCTTTTCCAGCAGCGGCAGGAAGGCCTTGCAGCCCTTGACCACGCCCATCAGGTTGATCGAGATCTGCCAGTCCCAGTCCTCCAGCGACAGTTCGCTGAAGAAGCCGCCGGAAGCGACGCCGGCATTGTTGACGATGATGTCGATGCCGCCGAACTTCTCTTCGCAGTTCTGCGCCAGCTGGGTCAGCTGGCTGTAGTCGCGCACGTCGCAACGCTGGGTAAAGCCGTCACCGCCGGCTTCACGCACCAGCTTGAGAGTTTCCTGCAGGCCTGCTTCGTTGACGTCGGCCAGCGCCAGCTTCCAGCCCTCGCGGGCCCAGCGCAGGGCGATTTCGCGTCCGAGGCCGGAACCGGCGCCGGTGATCATGATGCGATTTTGCATAAGGGAGGTCTGCCTTTTCTTGTCTTGTTCGGGACGGGTGGTCGACGAGGATTTGTCGACGACTGTGGCCCGAAGTGTAACCAAGGCTTTCGACCACCAGCGGTGAAATCAGGGCGCTGAATGCCCCTGGCAAACCGCCGGCGCACTAGCGCTTCACGGGTTGCCGGGTCAGGCCTGGACGAGCACGCAGAGCTTGCCCAGCACCAGGGCGATGCCGGCGGAGACGAGCAGGTGGGCAGCGCAGTTGATGCGCTCGCGCTTGAGCTGGGCAAAGCCCCGGATACGGTAGCGGAGGATGAAGATGCCCAGCGCCACGGGAAGGGCCGGGCCGAGGAAGGCGAACTGCCAATAGCGGTCGGGGTCGACCACCGGGTCCAGGGTCATGGCTTCGGCCAGCGGTGGCAGGCCCAGCCCGCACTGAACGAGCAACCACACCACGCCCAGCACAACCAGTACAACGCCCAGCATCCCTACGACTCCCTGATGGCAAAGGCCCAGTATGTTAGTACAGGCCACCCCAACGGGCTGTGCGACGAATCACCCTGTGGCGTATCAGCGCGGTGACAAAAAACGACTTGCCTGGCGCCACCGTGCAGGGTCATTCCCCTCACTCCAGCCCTCTCCCCGGGGAGAGGGAGCCGCTCTTGCCGGCTGACGCCTCGGATTCATCCTGTGCCGAACGTTCCCTTACTCCCCTGGGGAAGGGGCTAGGGTGAGGGGTTTAATGGTTCACGCCGATCCGCTCGGTCAGATTCGTCCGAGCAACAACAGCACCAGCAGGACGACCAGTACGACACCGATGACGCCCGAGGGGCCGTAACCCCAGTTGCGCGAGTGGGGGAAGACCGGCAAGCCACCGATCAGCATCAAGATCAGGATGATCAACAGAATAGTCCCGAGTCCCATATCGTCTCTCCTCTTTCAGTCGACGAGGGGCGATGGCTCGCGGGATGCGATTGGCCAGCGCTTATGAGTTCCGACCGGGCAGCTGCGCGGAAGATTCAAAGAATCTGCGCGCCGCCGGGATCAGTTCAGGTCGCGGGGTAATGAGCCCTTGCGCAGGCGCAGGAACATCAGCGCGGCAGTGCGCGCATCGCCGATGGCGGTGTGGCGGCCTTCGATGGGGATTTCCAGGTTGCGCGCCAGGGTGTCGAAACGCAGGTCCAGGTGCAGGTCGGGAAAACGCCGGCTCATCTTGCGGTGGTAGATCTCGGAGACCTCGACGCGGGGGTTGTCCAGCCGCGCGCCGAGTTGCTCGCGCAGATGCCGGCGCAGCACGGCGACGTCGAAGGACAGGTAATAACCCAGCAGCGGGCGGTCGCCGATGAACGCCTGTACCCGCTTCAGCGCCTCCGCCAGCGGCAGTTGGCCTTCGAGGTCAGCGCGGCGCAGTTTGTGGATGCGGATCGACTCGCCGTCCAGCGATGGCGGCGGTTCCACCAGCAGCTCCAGGCGTTCGCCGAGGATCAGCTTGCCACGGCGGATCACCACGGCGCCGATGCTGAGGATGTCGGCCTTGCGCGGATCGAGGCTGGTGGTTTCCAGGTCCAGCGACACCAGTTCCTCCGCCTCGGCCGGATCATGCCGCCACCAGTAGAGGCGGCGGCGCCAGGCGGACCAATGCGGATCGGGGGCGGCGACGCAGGCGTTCATCGGGTCTCCAGATGGAATTGGCGGGTCAGGCTCTGCTTGAACTTCTTCACCGTGTGCAAGCCGAAGCGCAGCAGGTCGCGCTCGTGGCGGCTCAGGCGGGAAACGTCGAGCCCCTGCTCGCGACCGTCACGCTTGCCGTCCAATTGCTGGCGCAGGCGTAGTTGAAGGAACAGCTCGAAGGACTCGACCAGGTTGTCCACCAGCGACTCGTCCAGCACGCCGAGCGCCTTCAGCGCAGTCAGCCGGCCCAGCGTGCCGCGCTCCTCCAGGCCTTCACGCACGGCCAGCACGCGGGCGCCGTGGACGATGGGGAAGATGCCGCCGCGCTTCACGTCGAGTTGCGCATCCTGGGTCTTGAGTTGGCCGAGGAAGGTCAGTGGTGTGTCGAATTGCAGCGCCGGCAAGGCGAGGTCGCTCATCCAGCGGCCGCTGTCGCCAGCCAGCTCACCCAGGCTTTCGCGCAGGCTGTCGAACAGCCGTCGGTTGCCCGCCACCGGCCAGGCATCGGCAAGAATCGACAGGCGCATCAGTTGCTCCGGGCGCCCCTGCAACGGCAACTCGCGCAACTCGCGCTGCCACTCCGACAAGGGTTTGCACCACTCCGGCCGGCTAGCCATCACGCCGCCGGGGCACGGCGGATAGCCGAACTCCAGCAAAGCGGCGGAGAATCGCTGCATCAGCAACAGCCCCTGCTCCACCGGCAGGCCGTCGTCGAGGATCAGGGCGTTGTCCTGGTCAGTCTTCAGCAGCTGTTCCGCGCGCCCTTCGCTGCCCATCACCAGCAGGCAGCAACGACCGCGCAGCACCGGCGGTACCTGCAGTTCGAAGAGGCGTTCGAGCAGTTGTTCGTTGAGCGCACTGACCAGTTGCATGATGAAGCGCAGGCGGATGCCATTGCCGGCCAGCGTGGCGATCAGGGTGTGCAGGGTTTGCGCGGCGGCGCGCAATTCGGCTTCGCTTTCAGCGCGGGCAATGCGCAGCGCCAGCACATGGGAATGGGTGGAGAACAGGCTGAGCACCTGGGTCAGGTGCAGCAGGCCAACCACCCTGCCCTCCTCGCACACCGCCACGCGTTCGATGCGCTGGCGGGTCATGAGGATCATCGCGTCGAAGAGAAAGTCACCCAGCTCGACATGGCTCAGCGGTCGGTGCGCCAGCGGGCCGATGGGTTGCGCCTCGCTGAAGCCATCGCGGAAATGTGCAGTCATCAGGTCGGTGCGGGTAACGATGCCCAGCGCACCGTCCTCGCGCACCAGCAAGGCATCGGCACCGCGGCTCAGCTGCAGGCGCGCCGCATCGCCCAGCGGCAACGTGGGCTCGACTTCGATGGCCGGCAACAGGTGTTCGGGGGCGATGCGGGTGAGGATGAATTCGGCCAGGTTCTGCCCGTCGCGACGCTCCAGCTGGCGTTTGCTGGCCAGGTCCGCGCGGAAGAATCGCGCGAACTCGGGATTGTCCGCGCAGAGCTGATGGAAAACCGCCGCGGGCAGTTCGTAGACGATGCTTTCTTCCACTGCCTGGTATCGGTGCTTGCTGCTGCCCGAGAGCAATCCGCGAACATCGAACAGGTCTTCGGCGCCGTATTGCGCGAACAGCCTGCCGTCCTCGCCGCGCTCTTCGATCACGCCCTTCATCAGGACGAACAGGCAAGGCACCGGCGCACCGGCCTCGAGCAGTACTTCGTCGACCGTGTAGTAACCCACGCTCAATGCATCGCGCAGCTGCTCGCGCTCCAGCGCGCGAAGCTGATCGAAGGGAGGTGAGGTGAAGTTGAAATCGTCGGACATCCGTTATCCATCCCTGTCAAAAAAGCAGGGCCGGAGGTGTTTCCACCTCCGGCCCCGGCAGGTTAGCTCAAGCGATCAGTGGGCAACGGCGCCAGTGGCACCCAGGCCGGTCTGCGAGCGAATGAATTGCGGGAAGAAGCGTGCACGCTCCTCGTCGGCAGCGGCGGACTTGTCGGTGATGGAGAAGAACCAGATGCCGATGAAGGCCACGGCCATGGAGAACAGCGCCGGGTACTCGTACGGGTAGATGGCTTTCTCGTGGCCGAGGATCTGTACCCAGATGGTCGGGCCGAGGATCATCAGGGTCACCGCGGTGATCAGGCCGAGCCAGCCGCCGATCTTCGCGCCACGGGTGGTCAGTTTCTTCCAGTACATGGAGAGCAGCAGTACCGGGAAGTTGCAGCTGGCAGCGATGGAGAAGGCCAGGCCGACCATGAAGGCGATGTTCTGCTTCTCGAACAGGATGCCGAGGACGATGGCCACCACGCCGAGGCAGATAGTGGTGATCTTCGACACGCGCAGCTCATCCTTCTCGTTGGCCTTGCCGCCTTTGAGCACGCTGGCGTACAGGTCGTGGGACACCGCCGAGGCACCGGCCAGGGTCAGGCCGGCAACCACCGCGAGGATGGTGGCGAAGGCCACGGCGGAGATGAAGCCGAGGAACAGGCTGCCCCCCACGGCGTCGGCCAGGTGTACGGCGGCCATGTTGTTGCCGCCCAGCAGGGCGCCGGTGGCGTCCTTGAAGTCCGGGTTGGTGCTGACCAGCAGGATCGCGCCGAAGCCGATGATGAAGGTCAGGATGTAGAAGTAGCCGATGAAGCCGGTAGCGAAGAACACCGACTTGCGGGCTTCCTTGGCGTCACTGACGGTGAAGAAGCGCATCAGGATGTGCGGCAGGCCGGCAGTGCCGAACATCAGCGCGAAGCCCAGGGAGAACGCGGAGATCGGGTCCTTCACCAGGCCGCCGGGGCTCATGATGCCCTCGCCTTTCGGGTGGACCTTGATGGCTTCGGAGAACAGGGTGCTGATGTCGAAGTTGACGTGCTTGAGCACCATGATCGCCATGAAGGTAGCGCCCGAGAGCAGCAGCACGGCCTTGATGATCTGTACCCAGGTGGTGGCGAGCATGCCGCCGAACAGCACGTACAGCACCATCAGGATGCCGACCAGGACCACGGCGACGTGGTAGTTCAGGCCGAACAGCAGCTCGATGAGCTTGCCGGCGCCGACCATCTGCGCGATCAGGTAG
Organism: Pseudomonas sp. AU11447; assembly: GCF_001672555.2. Classification (NCBI taxonomy): domain Bacteria; kingdom Pseudomonadati; phylum Pseudomonadota; class Gammaproteobacteria; order Pseudomonadales; family Pseudomonadaceae; genus Pseudomonas; species Pseudomonas sp. AU11447. Next base: position 25,178 of record NZ_LZDG02000044.1, read on the forward strand.
AAGGCCACGACCACCAGCGAGCCGCAGGCGGACAGGGTGCGGATGTCCTTCTGCTTGAGGCGGTAGGACGCCACGTCGGCGAAGGTGTACTTGCCCAGGTTGCGCAGGCGTTCGGCGATCAGGAAGAGGATGATCGGCCAACCGACGAGGAAGCCGATGGAGTAGATCAGGCCGTCGTAGCCGGAGGTGAACACCAGCGCGGAAATGCCGAGGAAGGAGGCGGCGGACATGTAGTCGCCGGCGATCGCCAGGCCGTTCTGGAAGCCGGTGATGCTACCGCCCGCGGTGTAGAAGTCAGCGGCGGATTTGCTGCGTTTGGAGGCCCAGTAGGTGATGCAAAGGGTCAGGCCGACGAAAGCGACGAACATGACGATGGCGGAGACGTTCAGCGGCTGGCGCTGTACCTCGCCGGTGAGGGCGTCAGCCCAGAGTGCGGGAGCGAATGCGGCCAGCGCGAGGGCCGCGGCGATACGGCCTTTCATTGCTGGGCCTCCTTGAGGATTTCCTGGTTGAGGCGGTCGAATTCACCGTTCGCCCGGCGCACGTAGATGCCGGTGAGCACGAAGGCCGAGAGGATCAGCCCGACGCCCATGGGGATGCCCCAGGTGACGGACGAATCGGCACTGATCTTCGCGCCGAGCAGCTGCGGCTGGAAGGCGATGAGCAGGATGAAGACCACGTACAGGCCCAACATGATCAGGGAGAGCAGCCAGGCGAATCGCTCGCGCTTGGCCACCAACTCTTTGAAGCGCGGATTGGTATCAATCCGCTGGTAGATGCTGTCGTTCATTTTGTTCTTGTCCTCACAGCGGGGATGACGCGGATGTCGTCGATCCCTAATTTATGTGTCCGCTGCAAGCGCTCCAGACGACTTTAGTCGTAGCGATTTGCCCTCTCTTGCGAACAAGCCCGGAATAGACGCCTCGGAATAAAAAAATCCCCCGCGAACGATGGCGTTCGCGGGGGATTCTTCTGTTGCTCGCGTCAGTTCGGCCTAGAAGATCACAGCCACTCTTTCACGCGATCCGGATGCGCTTCGACCCATTTCTTGGCGGCCACTTCCGGCTTCTCGCCGTTCTGCACCGCGAGCATGACTTCGCCGATTTCCTGGCCGTCCTTCCACTGGAATTTCTTCAGGAAGGCCCAGACTTCCGGCGCCTTTTTCTCCAGCGCCGGGTTGGCGACGCTGTCGACATGCTCCTCTTCGCCGTAGACCTTTTTCGGGTCTTCGAGGAACTTCAGCTTCCACTTGGCGAACATCCAGTGCGGAATCCAGCCGGTGACGGCGATGGCCTTCTTGTCGTTCTCCGCGCGGGTCAGCTCGGCGATCATGCCGCTGCCGGAACTGGCTACCAGCTTGTAGTCCAGGCCGTAGTCCTTGATCGCCTGGTCGGTCTTGAGCATCACCCCCGCGCCGGCGTCGATGCCGACGATGCGGCCGCCGAAGTCATCCTTCTGCGCCTTGAGGTCCTCGATGCTGTTGGCTTTCACGTATTCGGGCACGATCAGGCCGATCTTCGCACCTGGGTAGTTCACGCCCAGGTTGGTGACCTTGTCCTTCATCTTCTCGTAGTAGGCGCCGTGGGTGACCGGCAGCCAGGCCGAGAGCATGGCGTCGAGCTTGCCGCGCGCCACGCCCTGCCACATGATCCCGGCGGCAACCGGCATCAGCTTGACCTGGTAGCCGAGCTTCTCGCGCATGATCTCGGCGGCCACGTGCGTGGTGGCCACGCTGTCCGACCAGCCGTCCACGTAACCGATGGTGATTTCCGGCTTGGCCGCCGCACCGGCCAGCCCGGCCGCTGCCGACAGCACCAGCCCTGCGCCAAGGCCCAACAGGCGTCGCATCATAGACATGGTTTTCTCCCCGTGATTTTTCGTTGCGGCGTCCGAGTGGACCCGGCGCCATTCGCGGTCTTGGCCGCCCTTTCATGATCGGCGCCCGCTGCTGGCGAACTGCTCTGAGAACGACGCCAAACGGTCCGATCCACGACAGAATCCGTCCATCCACGACCGCGCCATTCCATCCGCGACGAAGGTGCCGGCCTATCGCCTCCATACAGAGGCTCGATTACCCGGCGGGGTTCCCGCGCAGTAGTCTTTCAGCAACGGAGAATCATTCTCGACTGGAGGATTGCCACCATGCTCAAGACCGTCACCTTCACCCTGATGCACTTCGCCATCGCCTTCAGCGTCGCCTACGCGCTGACCGGCAGCATCACCGTGGGCGGCCTGGTGGCGATCGTCGAGCCGCTGTGCAACGCGGTGGGCTTCCACTTCCACGAGAAGTTCTGGAAGCGCATCGAGGGCAACGCGGCCCAGCCGACGCACAACTGGATTCACCGCCACGCGTGAACGCCTCGCACGGGCACTGACGGCGGCGAGCGGCGTTGCTAAGATGCGCGCCTCGCCACGGTTCGCGTGCCCCCATGCCCCAGTCCTCGCGCTTTCCGCTTCTCCCTTACCTTCTCGCCCTGCTGCTTGCCCTGATCGCCCTCGGCGGCCTTTGGTACGGCCTGGGCAAACCGGTGGCCCTGCCCGACGCGGCCACGCCCACACACAAGCTGCAATGCGCGTCCTACAGCCCGTTCGCCAAGGACCAGTCGCCCTTCGACCAGCCCTTCGTCCTGCGCCCGGGGCAGATGGACGCCGACCTGGCGCTGCTGGCAACGCGCTTCGAGTGCGTGCGCACCTATTCCATGACCGGCCTGGAAGGCATCCCGGCGCTGGCGCGCAAGCACGGCCTGAAGCTGATGCTCGGCGCCTGGGTCAATGCCAACCCGGTGGATACCGATAGGGAAGTCGAGGCACTGATCAAGGCGGCCAACCAGTACCCGGACGTGGTACAGGCGGTGATCGTCGGCAACGAGACCCTGTTGCGCAAGGAAGTTACCGGGCGCTACCTCGCCGGGCTGATCCACAAGGTGAAGGCTCGTGTGCGCCAACCGGTGACCTACGCCGACGTCTGGGACTTCTGGCACCAGCACCCGGAGATCGCCCCGGCGGTAGACTTCGTCACCATCCATCTGTTGCCGTACTGGGAAGACAATCCCAGCGGGATCGACGATGCACTCGCCCACGTGGCGAAGATCCGCGAAGACTTCGGCCGCGAGTTCGCCCCCAAGGACATCCTGATCGGCGAAACCGGCTGGCCCAGCGAAGGCCGCCAGCGCGAAACCGCCCTGCCCAGCCGCGTCAACGAGGCGCGCTTCATCCGCGGCTTCGTGCACATGGCGGAGGAGAAAGGCTGGCGCTACAACCTGATCGAAGCCTTCGACCAGCCCTGGAAACGCCAGAGCGAAGGCGCGGTGGGCGGTTACTGGGGCCTGTTCAGCGCCGATCGCGAGGAGAAAGGCGTGCTCGCCGGGCCGGTCAGCAACCTGCCGGGCTGGCCGCTTTGGCTGGGACTTTCCGGCGTGATCCTGCTCGCTGGATTGCTCGTCGGCGGCCGCCCCGCCTCTGCCCGCCATGCCTTCCTGTTGCCGCTGGTTGGCGCACTCGGCGCCGGCTGCATCGGCCTGTGGCTGGAGCTGTCGGTGATCACCAGCCGCTTCTGGGGCGAGTGGCTCTGGTCGGCGGCACTGGTGGGCCTCAACCTGCTGGTGCTGCTGCACATCAGCCTGGCGCTGTCAGCCCGCGCGGGTTGGCGGTCGAAGGCGTTCGGCTGGCTGCAGCGCCACGCCGGCCTGTGGCTGGCGGCGGCCGGTTTCGCTGGCGCGGTACTGATGCTCGGGATGGTCTTCGACGCGCGCTACCGCAGCTTCCCCAGCGCGGCACTGCTGTTCCCGGCGCTGGTCTATCTGTGCCGGCCGGTTGCGACACCACGTCGAGAAGCACTGTTGCTGGCATTGATCATTGCCGCCGGGATTCCGGCACAGCTGGCGCTGGAAGGCTTGAGCAATCTTCAGGCACTGGGCTGGGCTGCGGTGAGCCTGCTCCTGCTCGGCGCACTGTTACGCGGACGGCTGGCGCCGCAAAAGGCCTGACTCAGCGTCCTGCTGCCCGCACCAGGCGCAACCCGGCCAATACCACCGCGAACACCGCGAGCCCGGCGTTGTACAGCACCAACGCCGGCAGCGTGACCAGCATCGCCAGCACCGCCAGCCACCAGCCGGCCTGGCGCGGCACGAAGAACGCCAGCAGCGAAAGCCCCAGGGCCAGCTTGCCGAATACGCCGAAGTGGATCGCCCAACCCAGCTGCGAACGCACGCCGCACTCCCAGCGCGCGGCCTCGTCGGCGCAGATGCCGACCCAGCGGCCATCCTCCATCAGCCCGAAACGTACGCCATAACTGGCGGCCAGCCACAGGGCCAGGGCGAGCAGCAGGAGGATCAGGGGCAAACGACGGGACATGGCGCCACTACTCCGGGCAGGCGGGAAATCGGCGCCCAGCATAACCAGCGCAAGGGCCGATGCAAGGGGGGCCGGTTGCAGCCTAGACTTCGCCCAGTAATGGAGCCTTCGATGAAACGATCGACCCTGTTCCTGCTGGCCTGCCTGGCGGGCAGCTTCTGGTGGCTCTGGCCGACCGAGCGTCCCCAGGCGCCGCAGCAGCACAGCCAGACACTGGCCAATGGCGGTTTCCGCCTGGAGCGCTATTCCATCTATCCGCTGGAGGATTTCAGCATCGAGGCGCGCGTGCTGGGCCGCGAGGATTACCGCCTGGGTCGCGAGGCGGAGTTGTCGCCCACCGATCTCGCCCTGGGCTGGGGGCCGATGGATGATCCGCGCGTGCTGGCCGATATCCGTATCACCCAGGGCAACCGCTGGTTCTACTGGCACGCCGACAAGCTGCCGATTCCCCGCCGGGAGCTGGAGACCCATGCCGCCAACATGCATATGATCCCGGCCAATGACGACGTGGCGCGCACCCTGGCCCAGGTCAGCGCCGGCGAGCACATTCGCCTCTCCGGCAAGCTGGTACGCGTGGAGGGCGATGACGGTTGGCGCTGGGTCAGTTCGCTGACCCGCGAGGACACCAGCGCCGGCGCCTGCGAGCTGGTCTGGGTGGAAAGCCTGGAGCATTACTGAAGCGCCCGGTTGCCAGCCGCGCCTGCCTTTGGGCATCCTCGCTGCGATCCCGCCCTGCAAGGAATTACCGATGCCTCGTGCCACCCTGCGCCCTGCCGTCCCCGACGACATCCCGCTGATTCTCGACCTCATCCGCGAGCTGGCCGACTATGAAAAGCTGGTCCACGAGGTGAAGGCCGACGCCCAGCGCATGCACGACCACCTGTTCGGCCCGCGCCCCTACGCCGAGGTGCTGATCGGCGAGGTGGACGGCGCGCCCCAGGGTTTTGCGCTGTTCTTCCACAACTACTCCACCTGGCTGAGCCAGCCCGGCATCTACCTCGAAGACCTCTACGTGCGCCCCGCGGCGCGTGGCGCCGGCCTGGGCAAGGCACTGCTCACGGAGCTGGCGCGGCTGGCAGTGGAACGTGGCTGTGGCCGGCTGGAATGGTCGGTGCTGGACTGGAACGAACCGGCCATTGGTTTCTATCGCAGCCTGGGCGCGCGCCCACAGGACGAATGGAGCGTCTATCGTCTAACCGGTGACGCACTCGGGGACCTCGCGCGCAAAGGCTGACAAGCAAGTTGCACTTGTCGGAAATGTGCTGGTCTTAATCGCCGGTCACCTTTGAGTTGGCCTCCTCTTGAAAGGACTCCGAACCATGACATTTCTTGACCGCTTGGCTGCCCTGATCGGTTGCCTCGCACTGGGACTCGCCGGGCCGGCATTTGCCCGCGATGTGGATCAGGCCAGCTACGGCTACCCATTGATCAACCCGTTCGAGGCGACCATCGCCACCACCCCGCCGGAGCTGCGCCCGCAACTGCCGGCGGACGAGGACATCCGCCAGTCGGACTACGCACTCAAGCTGCGCCCCGAGCGCGAGTACGAGCTGCCGAGCAACTTCTGGCCAGTGAAGAAGCTGCACTACCGCCTGGCCTGGCAGAACCACAAGGCGCCGCTGGTATTCATCATTGCCGGCACCGGCGCCAACTATGCCAGCACGACGCCGGAGTACCTCAAGCGCCTCTTCTACGGCGCCGGCTACCACGTGGTGCAACTGTCCTCGCCGACCAGCTGGGACTTCATGGTCGGCGCTTCCCACGTCGCCACTCCCGGCTACACGCCCGACGATGCCGACGACCTGTACAGAGTCATGCAGGCGGTGCGCGCGCAGCATCCGGACCTGCCTGTCAGCGACTACTACCTGACCGGCTACAGCCTGGGCGCGCTGCACGCAGCCTTTGTCAGCAAGCTCGACGAAACCCGCCGCAGCTTCAACTTCAAGCGAGTGTTGCTGCTCAACCCGCCGGTGAACCTCTACACCTCGGTGAGCAACCTCGACAAGCTGGTGCAGACCCAGGTCAAGGGCATCAACGACACCAACACCTTCTACCAGGTGATCCTGGCCAAGCTGACCCGCTACTTCAACCAGAAGGGCTACGTCGACCTCAACGACGCCTTCCTCTTCGACCTGCAGCAGTCCAAGCAACACCTCTCCAATGAAGAGATGGCGATGCTGATCGGCGCGGTGTTCCGCTTCTCCTCCGCCGACATCGCCTTCACCTCCGACCTGATCAACCGCCGCGGCCTGATCACCCCGCCCAAGTACCCGATCACCGAAGGCACCAGCCTGACGCCGTTCTTCAAGCGCGCCATGCAGTGCGACTTCGAGTGCTACATGACCGACCAGTTGATGCCGCTATGGCGCGCCAAGTACGACGGCGGCAGCCTCCCGCAGCTGGTCGACCAGGTCAGCCTGTATGGGGTCCAGGACTACCTGAAGCAGAGCCCGAAGATCGCCGTCATGCACAACGCCGACGACGTCATCCTTGGCCCGGGCGATATCGGCTTCCTGCGCCGCACCTTTGGTGATCGCCTGACGCTCTACCCACGCGGCGGCCACTGCGGCAACCTCAATTACCGCGTGAACGCCCAGGACATGCTGGGCTTCTTCAAGGGACAGGGTGCTCCGGCCGACGGCCTGGCCACCGCGCAGACAGGGAACTGACTCCATGCCACTCCGCCATTCCTGGACTCTTGCCCTGCTGCTGGCCTGCGGCGTCGCCCAGGCCGAGACCGCGCAACCGGTACAGACGCCCATCACCACCAAGTTCGACATGGCGCCGGACGACGACGGCTTCAAGCACCCGCTCGACGCACTGAAGTTCAACCCCGGCCTGGACCAGCGCGAGTTCGAGCGCGCCACCTTCGACGCGCTCAACGTCTACGACCCCTGGGAGTCGTGGAACCGCCGGGTCTATCACTTCAACTACCGCTTCGACGAGTGGGTCTTCCTGCCCGTGGTGCACGGCTACGAGTACGTCACCCCGCACTTCGTGCGTACTGGCGTGAGCAACTTCTTCAGCAACCTGGGCGAAGTGCCGACGCTGCTCAACAGCGTTGCCCAGCTCAAGCCCCAGCGCGCGGCGAACAGCACCGCGCGGCTGCTGTTCAACACCATCTTCGGCATCGGCGGCCTGTGGGACCCGGCCACCGCCATGGGCCTGCCCAAGCTCAGCGAGGACTTCGGCCAGACGCTGGGCTACTGGGGCGTCCCCGATGGCCCCTACCTGATGCTGCCGATCCTCGGCCCGTCCAACCTGCGCGACACCGGCGGGCTGGTCACCGACTTCGTCGCCGCCCGCGAAGTGAACTACCTGGACTACTCGGAGATCAGCCGCGAGTACTGGGAACTGCCGGTGCTGGAGATCATCGACAAGCGCTACAGCAATGGCTTCCGCTACGGGCAGATGAACACGCCCTTCGAGTACGAGAAGCTGCGCTACTTCTACACCGAAGCCCGGCGCCTGCAGATTCAGGAGTGAATCGGAACCGTCGCCCTTGGGCGGCGGTTTTCTTTTCATTAATACATCTATTTTATCGATTGGTAAGCTGAAAAACTCGCAACCATTTATCCATCAATTGGGACTAGGATGATCTCCATTCACAGATCAAGGAGGTCCCCATGACCCGTTTACGTACCGTGATCGACCAGCACATCGGCCACCCGGCCTCCGACGGCGCCGGCGTGCGCCTGACCCGCGTCATTGGCGGTGCGGGCATCGAACGCTTCGATCCGTTCCTGATGCTCGACCAGTTCGACACGCAGAACCCCGACGACTACATCGCCGGCTTCCCCTCGCACCCGCACCGCGGCTTCGAGACCGTCACCTACATGCTCGAAGGGCGCATGCGCCACGAAGACCACCTGGGCAATACCGGCCTGCTCAAGCCCGGCGGCGTGCAGTGGATGACGGCGGCCCACGGCATCATCCACAGCGAGATGCCCGAGCAGGTGGAAGGCGCCATGCGTGGCTTCCAGCTGTGGCTGAACCTGCCGGCGAAGGACAAGCTGTCCCCGGCCGGCTACCGCGATATCGAGCCGGAAGACGTGCCGCGCGTGACCACCGGGCAAGGTGTGGGCGTGACCGTGATCGCCGGGCGCTTCGACGACGGCGAGACCGCCGTCGATGGCGCGGTACAGCGTCCGGGCACCGAACCGCACTATTACGATCTGGTCCTGCCGGCGGGCACTTCGGTGGCTCCGCAGATTCCGGCGGGCCATCGGGTGATGCTGTACGTCTATGAGGGTTCGCTGCAGGTACCGGGCGAGCGCGGCAACGAGAACGTCGCCACCAACCGCCTGGTGCGCCTGGGCCAGGGCGACAAGATCCAGCTGTCCAGCGACCAAGGCGCGCGCGTCCTGCTGCTGGCCGGCAAGCCGCTCAATGAGCCCATCGTGCAGTACGGCCCGTTCGTGATGAACAGCCGCGAGGAAATCGAGCAGGCCCTGCGCGACTACCGCGATGGCGTTTTCGCGGTCTGACTGAAGCCCAATGAGCTTTCGTAGGATGGGTGGAGCTTGCGATACCCATCGTCCGGAGCGGCCGGAAAAATGATGGGTATCGCTTCGCTCCACGCCATCCCACGAAGGGTTCCTACAGCGACCACTCCTCCATCCCCAGAAAGCGCGCGATCTCCGCGCGCTTTTCCATGGCATCGCGATACCCCAGATCGATCAGCGCATTGCAGTAGCCCGGCTCGAACAGCAGGTAGCTGAGCACGCCCGCCCCGCTCGCCTTGGTCGCCCCCGGCCCGCGCAGGAACAGGCGCAACGCGCGCGGCAGTTCGTGGCGATACTGCGCGGCGATCTCGTCCAGCGGCCGGCTTGGCGAAATCAGCAGCACGTCCACCGGCGCCAGCCCCAACGTCGAGCGGCGCGCCTCCTCGGGGACCAGCGAACTGAGGAAGTTGATGCGGTGCAGCAACTCGATATCGCCTTCCAGGCTGTCGATGAAGGTGCTGTTGAGAAGATGGATACCTACCTGCGCCAGGCTCGGCGGCTGGCCGGTACGGTAGTTCGCCACGGACTCGTTGGCACTGCCGACGGTGGGATTGCCGCTCACACCAATCACCAGAACGCGGTTGGCGCCCAGATGCAACGCCGGGCTGATCGGCGCCTGCTGCCGAACCGCACCGTCGCCGAAGAACTCGCGGAGAATCTTCACCGGGCGGAACAGCAACGGAATCGCCGAACTGGCCAGCAAATGCTCGATCTGCAGGCGCGTCGGCACGCCGATACGCCGGTGGCGCAGCCACGGATCGATGGTGGCGCGGCCTTGGTAGAAGGTCACCGCCTGCCCGGACTCGTAGCCGAATGCGGTGACTGCCACTGCGCGCAGGTTGCGGCGGCGCACCGCGGCGGCGATGCCGGACAGGTCCAATTCGCGCTCCAGGAGATAGCGCAACGGGGTGCTGTCCAGCAGCGCCACCGGCTCGCGCTTGCCCAGCCCGAGCAGGCTGTGGCCGAGGAACTTGAAGGCCTGGCTGAACACGCCCGGCCAGTCGGAACGGTACACCTGCCCGGTGCGAAAACCCTTCCAGACCTTGGTCAGGCGCTCCACCGCGCCGGTGAAGGACAGCGCACCGCAGGCGAGGCCGACGGCATTGATGGCGCCAGCTGAAGTGCCGACGATCACCGGGAAGGGATTCTCCGCCCCCTCGGGCAGCAGCTCGGCGATGGCGGCCAGCACGCCGACCTGGTAGGCCGCCCGCGCGCCGCCGCCGGAAAGTATGAGGCCGGTGACGGCCGGGGAAGTCGGTGCAGTGGCGGAGTCGGTCACAGCTGAAGTCCTTGTCGCGTCGTTACCAGCGTAGACCGCCCCGGCCTACTTCTTGTCGTAGAGCTTCGGCTCGCCCTCGGGGCGGCTCTTGAAGCGCCGATGCGCCCAGAGGTACTGCTCGGGCTGACGGCGAATCTCGCTTTCCACCCATTGGTTGATACGCAGGCAGTCGGCCTCTTCGCTCTCGCCGGGGAAATCTTCCAGCGGCGGATGGATGGTCAGGCGGTAGCCCGAGCCGTCAGCCAGGCGCGACTGGGTAAAGGGCAGCACCAGCGCGCGGCCCAGGCGGGCGAACTTGGTGGTGGCGGTGACAGTAGCCGCCTGGATGCCGAACAACGGCACGAACAGGCTCTGCTTGGCGCCGTAATCCTGGTCCGGCGCGTACCAGATGGCCCGGCCGGCGCGCAGCACCTTGAGCATGGCGCGCACATCCTCGCGCTCGATGGCGGTAGCGTCGGCGTTATGCCGCTCGCGGCCGGTACGCTGGACGAAGTCGAACACCGGGTTATCGTGCTCGCGGTACATGCCGTCGATGGTCTGCACCTGGCCCAGCAGCGCCGCGCCGATCTCCAGGGTGGTGAAGTGCATGGCCATGAGGATCACGCCCTTGCCTTCGGCCTCGGCCTTCTTCAGGTGCTCGATGCCTTCGATGTGGGCGAGCTTGGCCAGACGGGCCTTGGGCCACCACCAGCTCATGGCCATCTCGAAGAAGGCGATGCCGGTGGATGCGAAGTTTTCCTTGAGCAGACGCTTGCGCTCGGCGGCGGACAGTTCCGGGAAACACAACTCCAGATTGCGTGCGGCGATCGCTCGGCGGCTGCCGACCACGCGGTACATCAGCGCCCCCAGTCCGCGGCCCAGGCCCAGTAGCGCCGGGTACGGCAGCTGCACCACCAGCCACAGCACGCCGAGGCCGAGCCAGAGCGGCCAGTGGCGGGGATGGAGGAACTCACGGCGAAAGGTGGGGCGGTCCATGGAACTTTCCGGCTAGGTCAAAGCCCGACATTCTACCTTGCCGGCGCACACCGCGCCCGCCTTCAGGCCCTGGCCGTGCGCCACGCTTGCGGCTGCCGGGGCGCTCCGTTATAAGTCCACACCATTTAGTGATGCAGCCTGACCATGAGCCAAGCCGACCTTCTCGACCACGATCCCGTATTCCAGCTCAAGGGCAGCATGCTGGCCGTCACCGTTCTGGAACTGGCCCACAATGACCTGCCGCGCCTGGACCGCCAGCTCGCCGACAAGGTCGCCCAGGCCCCCAACTTCTTCCGCGACACCCCGCTGGTGCTGGCGCTGGACAAGCTGCCCGACGGCGAAGGCCAGCTCGACCTGCAAGGCGTGCTGGACATCTGCCGCCGCCACGGCCTGCGCACCCTGGCCATCCGCGCCAGCCGCGAGGAAGACATCCGCCTAGCCACCATGTTCGACATCCCCGTGCTGCCGCCGTCGGGCTCCTCCCGCGAGCGCCCGGTCGAACCCAAGGACGCCGTCCCGCAGGTGACCGGCGCCGCGCCGGTACGTCGCCCGCGCGGCGAAAAACTTTCGGAAAAAGTGGTCGAGCAGGCCGCCGGCGCTGGCGTGCAGGCCGAGAAACCGGCCGAGAAACCAGCTGAGCAGTCCACCGAGGCCAAGCCGGAGAACGCCGCAGAAGCGCCCGCCGAGGCAACTGCCGAAACGCTGGAGCCGGCCAAGGAAGCCGCTGAGCAAAAGCCCGCCGAACCGCCGGCACCGGTCGTCCGCCCGACCAAGCTGGTGACCACTCCGGTCCGCGGCGGCGTGCAGATCTACGCCGCTGGCGGCGACCTGATCGTGCTCGCCCCCGTCAGCCCGGGTGCGGAACTTCTCGCCGACGGAAATATCCATGTGTACGGTCCGATGCGCGGACGCGCCCTGGCAGGTGTCAAGGGCGATACCAGCGCACGTATTTTCTGCCAGCAGCTGGCCGCGGAACTCGTGTCCATCGCTGGTAATTACAAGGTCGCCGAAGACCTTCGACGCAGTCCGCAATGGGGGCAGGCGGTGCACGTCAGCCTGTCGGGTGACGTGTTGAACATCACCCGCCTTTAACGGATACTGCCGCGACTTTCAGGGACCAGAATTCTTCGTTTTTTCTTTGGGGTGAATCACCTTGGCCAAGATCCTCGTAGTCACTTCCGGTAAGGGTGGCGTCGGTAAAACCACCACCAGCGCAGCCATCGGCACCGGCCTGGCCCTGCGCGGCCACAAGACCGTCATCGTCGACTTCGACGTGGGCCTGCGTAACCTCGACCTGATCATGGGCTGCGAACGCCGCGTGGTTTACGACTTCGTCAACGTCATCAACGGCGAAGCCACCCTGACCCAGGCCCTGATCAAGGACAAGCGCCTCGAGAACCTGTTCGTACTGGCTGCCAGCCAGACCCGCGACAAGGACGCCCTCACCCAGGAAGGCGTCGGCAAGGTCATCGAAGAACTCAAGCAGTCCTTCGACTACGTGATCTGCGACTCCCCGGCCGGCATCGAGAAAGGCGCCCACCTGGCCATGTACTACGCCGACGAGGCGATCGTCGTGACCAACCCGGAAGTCTCCTCGGTCCGCGACTCCGACCGCATGCTCGGCCTGCTGGCCAGCAAGTCCGCCCGCGCCGAGAAAGGCGAGGACGCGATCAAGGAACACCTGCTGCTGACCCGCTACAACCCCGAGCGCGTCACCAAGGGCGAAATGCTCGGCGTCGAGGACGTCGAGGAAATCCTGGCCATCCGTCTGCTCGGCGTGATCCCGGAATCCCAGGCCGTGCTGAAGGCATCCAACCAGGGCGTACCGGTCATCCTCGATGAAGAGAGCGATGCTGGCCAGGCGTACAGCGACGCCGTCGAGCGACTGCTGGGCAAGGAAATGCCCCATCGGTTCCTCGATGTGCAGAAGAAAGGATTCCTGCAACGACTGTTCGGAGGACGTGAATGAGCCTTTTAGATTTCTTCCGCAGCCGGAAGGCGCAAAACAGCGCATCCATCGCGAAAGAAAGACTCCAGATCATCGTCGCCCACGAGCGCGGCAACCGTTCGCAACCGGACTACCTCCCGCAGTTGCAGAAAGACCTGCTGGAAGTGATCCGCAAATACGTGCCCATCGACCAGGAACAAGTCCAGGTCGAGCTGGCCAACCAGGGCAGCTGTTCGATCCTGGAACTCAACATCACCCTGCCGGAGCGTTGATCCGGCTGTGGTGAACCTGCGGCGGCTTCGGCCGCCGCAGTCGTTTTCGTCATTCTTATTCGCGCAAGAGCTTCCATGCCGCTTTCCCAGATCGAATTCGTCCATGAGGACGCCGCCCTGCTGGTGGTGAACAAGCCCACCCTGCTGCTCTCCGTGCCCGGCCGGGCGGACGACAACAAGGACTGCCTGATCACCCGTTTGCAGGAGAACGGCTACCCGGAAGCGCGCATCGTCCACCGGCTGGACTGGGAGACCTCCGGGCTGATCGTGCTGGCCCGTGATGCCGACAGCCACCGCGAGCTGTCCCGCCAGTTCCACGACCGCGAGACCGAGAAGGCCTACACCGCCCTGTGCTGGGGTGAGCCGGAACTGGACAGTGGCCGCATCGAGGCACCGCTGCGCTACGACCCGCCAACCAAGCCGCGCCACGTGGTGGACTTCGAACAGGGCCGTCATGCGCTGACCTTCTGGCGGGTCATGGAGCGCCACGGCAACTGGAGCCGCGTCGAACTCACGCCAATCACCGGTCGCTCGCACCAGCTGCGCGTGCACATGCTGACCATCGGCCACCCGCTGCTGGGTGACCGCCTGTACGCCGAAGGCGAAGCCCTGACCCTGCGCGACCGCCTGTGCCTGCACGCCAGCATGCTGGCCCTGACCCACCCGCAGACCGGCGAGCGCCTGCGCTTCGAGTCGCCCACACCGTTCTGATCGCCTGTATCCGCTCTACCTGCATCACCGAACTGCAGGAGCGAGCTTGCTCGCGAACCGAGGTTGAAGTCGGAGCCAGGGCGGTTCGCGAGCAAGCTCGCTTCTACAACGTCCTCCCCTGGCCGCAGATTTGCCCAATTACGTTAAACTTCCGGCCATTCGCTGTCCGGAGTTACCCATGCGTGCAGAACTCAACCAGGGCCTGATCGATTTCCTCGCGGCCTCCCCCACCCCCTTCCACGCCACCCAGGCCCTCGCCCTCCGCCTTGAAGAGGCCGGCTACCAGCGCCTGGACGAGCGCGATGCCTGGCGCACCGAAGCTGGTGGCCGCTATTACGTCACCCGCAACGACTCCTCGCTGATCGCCTTCAAGCTCGGCACCGCGCCGCTGCTGGAGAACGGCCTGCGCCTGGTCGGCGCCCACACCGACAGCCCGTGCCTGCGCGTCAAACCGAACCCCGAGCTGGTGCGTAGCGGCTACTGGCAGCTGGGCGTCGAGGTATACGGCGGCGCGCTGTTCGCGCCCTGGTTCGACCGCGACCTGTCCCTGGCCGGCCGCGTCACCTTCCGCTTGGCCGGCAAGGTGGAAAGCAAGCTGATCGACTTCAGGGCGCCCATTGCGGTGATCCCCAACCTGGCGATCCACCTCAACCGCGAAGCCAACCTCGGCTGGTCGATCAACGCGCAGACCGAGCTGCCGCCGATCCTCGCCCAGGTCGCCGCCGGCGAGACCCGCGACTTCCGCGACCTGCTCGGCGAACAGCTGCAGCTGGAGCACGGCATCACCGCCGACGCCATCCTCGACTACGAGCTGAGCTTCTACGATACCCAGCGCGCGGCCGTGATCGGCCTCGACCAGGCGTTCATCGCCGGTGCCCGCCTGGACAACCTGCTGTCCTGCTACGCCGGCCTGCAGGCGCTGCTGGGCAGCAGTGACGAGCAGAGCGGCGTGCTGGTCTGCACCGACCATGAGGAAGTGGGCTCCTGCTCCGCCTGCGGCGCTGATGGTCCGTTCCTGGAGCAAGTGCTGCGCCGGTTGCTGCCCGAAGGCGACGCCTTCACCCGTACCGTACAGCGCTCGCTGCTGGTCTCGGCCGACAACGCGCACGGCGTACACCCGAACTACGCCGACAAGCACGACGGCAACCACGGCCCGAAGCTCAACGGCGGCCCGGTGATCAAGATCAACAGCAACCAGCGTTACGCCACCAACAGCGAGACCGCCGGCTTCTTCCGCCACCTGTGCCTGGAAAACGAAGTGCCGGTGCAGAGCTTCGTGACCCGCAGCGACATGGGTTGCGGCTCCACCATCGGCCCGATCACCGCCAGCCAGATCGGCGTGCGTACCGTGGACATCGGCCTGCCAACCTTCGCCATGCACTCCATCCGCGAACTGGCCGGCAGCCAGGACCTGCACTACCTGGCCAAGGTCCTCAGCGCCTTCTACGACAGCGCCGACCTGCCCTGACCCGAACGCCCGGCCCCGCCGGGCGTTTTTGTATGAAGAGTCTTCGAGGAGAGCCAGCCATGCCCTTCAGCGGGAGCTGCCTGTGCGGCGACATCGCCTACGAGATCGACGGCCTGGACATGCCTATCGGCCATTGCCACTGCCGGACCTGCCAGAAGGCGCACGCGGCGGCCTTTGCCAGTACGGCGGGGGTCATGCGCGAGCACTTTCGCTGGACCCGTGGCGCGGACAAGCTGGCAGCTTATGAATCCTCGCCCGGCAAGCTGCGTAAGTTCTGCCCGCGCTGCGGCACGCAGCTGATCGCCGAGCGCGACGGCCAACCTCACGTCATCGTGCGGGTAGCCAGCCTGGACGAGGATCCGGGCTCTCGGCCAGCGCGGCATATCTGGGTGTCCCACGACCGGCCTTGGCTGGCGCAGGATGGGATTCCGGCCTATCCGGAGTGGAATCCGGATCGCTGAATCGGCCTTTGATCCTGTAGGAGCGAGCTTGCACACGAACCACCCAGCCTCAGAATGGCGTGGAGCTCGCTCTCCCCCGCCCTCTCCCTGAAGGGAGAGGGAGCCGTTCGGCGCAAGCTGATGAATCGGAGTTGGCCGGCGAGTCCATAACTCCCTACAACTCAGGCTCGACGGCAGGCGATCAATCCGGCACTTCCACACTCACGTGAATGGCGTCGTGTCGCCAGAACTCCAGATCGCAATCGATGATGCGTCCGTGCTGATCACCGTTGATGCGGGTGATGCGCAGCGCCGGGCTGCCCTCGGCGACTCGCAGTACGCTGGCGGCTTCACCGTGCAACGCGGTTGGCACCATGTCGAAGCGCACGCGGCCATAGCGAATGTCGTAGCGGCTGGCATACAGCTCGGTCAGTGAGCAGGTCAGGTCGCTGTCGAGGATGCCGGGGAAGTAAGCCGGGTTGAGGTAGTGCTCGACGTAGAGCACCAGCCGCCCATCCACTCGTCGTACGCGACGAATCTGGTACACGCTGGACAGCGCCGGCAGCTCCAGCAGCTCACAGATTGCCGCGCTGGCGGGCACCTGCCGCGCCGACAGCACCTCAGTCGCCGGCACGCGTCCCTGCCCTTCCACCATCGCGTGGTAGTGGCTGCGCACCAGCGGGTTGTACAGCAGGCGCGGCGGTGAGACGAACCAGCCGCGACGCTCCTCGCGGTAAATCAGGCCTTGCGCCTCGAGTTGCCCCAGCGCCTCGCGCAACGTGATGCGCGTGGTATCGAACAGCTCGCTCAGCTTGCGCTCGGCCGGCAGCTTGCCGCCTGCGCTGAGCAGGCCGCTGTCGATCTGTTCGATGAGTGCGCGGCAGATCGCCGTGACCGTGGGTAGCGCCGTATCGCGCATTCGATTCCCTCTTTTGGACTAGTCCAGCCCCAGAACAGGGCATTTCTTACCCCCGATGGGGTGTCGTTATCCTAGGAAAGCCCGATGACCGTCCCGTGACAGTGCCTTTGCAAGCAGCGCCCATGCCAGTTAACGACATCAGCGTAGCCCAGGCGGATCAAGGCATTGGCCATGGTCTACGCTTTTCCCCGATACCCCGCTGGGCGCTCGAGGCCGGGCCGGCGAGCCTGGGGCATACATCAAACTGTCATCCGCCCCGCTTAGATTGGCCTGCGTCTTGCTGATCTAGACCACGCTTGAAAACACTGAACCGAAGGAGCACCGAATGAAACGCTTGCTTGCTTCACTGCTGGGATCGGCCATTGCCTTTGGCAGCGGCCTCGCCATGGCGGCCAACGCCGATCTGCAATCGCTGGAAGCCGCTGCCCGCAAGGAAGGCCAGGTCAACAGCGTGGGCATGCCCGACAGCTGGGCGAACTGGAAGGACACCTGGAAGGACCTGGAAAGCAAGTACGCCTTGAAGCACATGGACACCGACATGAGCTCGGCCCAGGAGCTGGCCAAGTTCAAGGCCGAGAAGGAAAACGCCAGCGCCGACATCGGCGACGTCGGCGCCGCCTTCGGGCCCATCGCGATGCAGATGGACGTCAGCCAGCCCTACAAGCCCAGCACCTGGGACCAGGTCCCGGAATGGGCCAAGGACAAGGACGGCCATTGGGCACTCGCCTACACCGGCACCATCGCCTTCATCGTCAACAAGCAGCTGGTGAAGGACGTTCCGCACAGCTGGGCCGACCTGCTCAAGGGCAAGTACAAGGTCACCATCGGTGACGTCAGCGCCGCCGCCCAGGCCGTCAACGGCGTGCTGGCCGCCAGCATCGCCAACGGCGGTGACGAGAAGAACATCAAGCCGGGCCTGGAGTTCTTCGCCCAGTTGGCCAAGCAGGGCCGCCTGTCGCTGACCAACCCGGTGATCAACACCCTGGAGAAGGGTGAAGTGGAAGTCGGCATCGTCTGGGACTTCAACGGCCTGAGCTACCGCGACCAGATCGACCCGTCGCGCTTCGAGGTGCTGATCCCCTCCGACGGCTCGGTGATCTCCGGCTACACCACCATCATCAACAAGTACGCGAAGAACCCGAACGCCGCCAAGCTGGCCCGCGAGTACATCTTCAGCGACGCCGGCCAGATCAACCTGGCCAAGGGCAATGCCCGTCCGATCCGCGCCGAGCACCTGACCCTGCCGGCCGAGGTGAAGGCCAAGCTGCTGCCCAACGAGCAGTACGCCAAGGCCCAACCGATCAAGGATCCCAAGGCCTGGGAAGAAACCTCCAAGCGCCTGCCGCGCCAGTGGCAGGAAAACGTCATCATCAACATGCAGTGACGCCCAGCCGCCCCGGTTCGCGCCGGGGCGGCCGCGTCTGACCAAGGCCCCGCCCATGCGCCACGACGTCATCCTGGTCGTTCTCGACGGCCTCAACTACAGCGTCGCCCACGACTGCATGGGCCACCTGCAAGCCCTGTGCAACGCCGGCCGCGGCCAGCTCTATCGGCTCGAATGCGAGCTGCCGTCGCTGTCCCGCCCGCTCTATGAATGCATCCTCACCGGCGTGCGCCCCATCGATAGCGGCATCCTGCACAACGATGTATCGCGTCTGTCGAACCAGCGCAGCCTGTTCCACTATGCCCGCGACGCCGGCCTGACCACCGCCGCGGCGGCCTATCACTGGGTCAGCGAGCTGTACAACCGCACGCCCTTCGACCCGGCGCGCGACCGTCATACCGCCGATGAATCCCTGCCGATCCAGCACGGCCACTTCTACTGGACCGACCACTACCCCGACTCGCACCTGTTCACCGATGCCGAGTCGCTGCGCCGCCGGCACGCGCCCAACTGCCTGCTGGTGCACCCGATGAACATCGACGACACCGGCCACAAGCACGGCCTCGGCACGCCGCAGTACCGCAACAGCGCGCGGCATGCCGACATCATTCTTTCCGAATACCTGCACCAGTGGCTGGCCGCCGGCTACCAGGTGATGGTCACCGCCGACCACGGCATGAACGACGACCGCAGCCACGGCGGCATCCTCCCCGAGGAGCGCGAAGTGCCGCTGTTCGTCTTCGGCGAGGCATTCAGCCTCGATGATCAGGCACGCCCGCGCCAGGTCGAACTCTGCGGCACGCTGTGCGAGATCCTCGGCGCGCCCCACGACAAACCGGTCTGCCGGGAGCTGCTCAAGGCATGAGATCGAACACCGGAAAACTGTTCGCCCTGCTCTGCCTGCTGCCTTTCGCGCTGTTCTTCTTCGCCTTCCAGCTCGCGCCGCTGCTGTGGGTAATGATCAACAGCGTGCGCACCGGCGACGGTTGGGGCCTGGGCAATTTCAGCGAGATCTTCGGCTCGCCCTTCTACCTCCAGGCGATCCGCTACAGCCTGGAAATCTCGCTGTGGTCGAGCCTGATCGGCCTGTTCATCGCCATCCTTGGCAGCTACTCGCTGCGCCAGGTGGACAGCAAGCTGCGCGACTTCGTGATGGCCTTCGCCAACATGACCAGCAACTTCGCCGGGGTGCCGCTGGCCTTCGCCTTCATCATCATCCTGGGCTTCAACGGCGCCATCACGCTGCTGCTGAAACAGGCGGGGATCATCGAGGACTTCAATCTCTATTCGAAGACCGGCCTGATCATCCTCTACACCTACTTCCAGATTCCCCTGGGCGTGATGCTGCTCTACCCGGCCTTCGACGCCCTGCGCGAAGACTGGCGCGAATCCGCCGCCCTACTGGGCGCCAGCCAGTGGGCGTTCTGGCGGCACATCGGCATCCCGGTGCTGACGCCGGCGCTGCTGGGCACCTTCGTCATCCTGCTGGCCAACGCGCTGGGCGCCTACGCCACGGTCTACTCGCTGACCACCGGCAACTTCAACGTGGTGCCGATCCGCATCGCTGGGCTGGTCTCGGGCGACGTGTTCCTCGACCCGAACATGGCCAGCGCCCTGGCGATGGTGCTGGTCGGCCTGATGAGCATCATTACCCTGGCCCACCAGTGGCTGCTGCGCCGGAGCTACCATGTCGAGAAACGCTAACGCGCTGTACCACCGCGTGGTGGTCTACGCGCTATTCCTGATCCTGCTGGTGCCGCTGGCCGCCACCCTGCTCTATTCGCTGGCCACCTCCTGGAGCGCCAGCGTGCTGCCGGACGGGCTGACCCTGAAGTGGTTCCTGACCCTGTGGAGCGACCCGCGCTTCCTCGTCGCCTTCGGCCAATCGCTGCTGGTGTGCTTCGGCGCGCTGATCCTGAGCGTGGCGCTGGTCCTGCCGCTGATGTTCGTCATCCACTACTACTTCCCGCGCCTGGACGCGCTGATGAACGTACTGATCCTGCTGCCCTTTGCGGTGCCGCCGGTGGTCTCGTCGGTCGGCCTGCTTCAGCTCTACGCCTCGGGCCCGGTACCCATCGTCGGCACGCCATGGATCCTCATCGGCTGCTACTTCACCATCGCGCTGCCCTTCATGTACCGGGCGATCAGCAACAACCTGCAGGCGATCAACCTGCACGACCTGATGGACGCCGCCCACCTGCTCGGCGCCAGCACCTGGCAGGCCGCCCTGCTGGTGGTGCTGCCGAACCTGCGCAAGGGCCTGATGGTGGCGCTGTTCCTGTCCTTCAGCTTCCTCATCGGCGAGTTCGTCTTCGCCAACCTGCTGGTGGGCACCCGCTACGAAACCCTGCAGGTGTTCCTCAACAACATGCGCAACAGCAGTGGCCACTACACCAGCGCGGTGGTGGTTTCGTACTTCCTCTTCGTCCTGCTGCTCACCTGGGCGGCGAACCGTTTAAGCAAGGACAAGGCATGAGCTTCCTCAGCGTCGAGACACTGAACAAGAGCTACGGCAGCACCACGGTGTTCCAGGACATCGACTTCGCCGCCGAGAGCGGCGAGTTCGTCACCCTGCTCGGCCCCAGCGGCTGCGGCAAGTCCACCCTGTTGCGCTGCATCGCCGGCCTCACCGCAGTGGACAGCGGGCGCATCCTGCTGGACGGCGAGGACATCGTGCCCAAGAGCCCGCAGAAGCGCGGCATCGCCATGGTGTTCCAGAGCTACGCGCTGTTCCCCAACATGACCGTGGAGCAGAACGTCGGCTTCGGTTTACGCATGCACAAGGTGCCGGCAGCGGAATCTGCCCAGCGCGTGGCCGAGGTGCTGGAAATGGTCGAACTCGGCCCACTCGCCGCTCGCTATCCGCACCAGCTCTCCGGCGGCCAGTGCCAGCGCGTCGCCCTGGCCCGCTCACTGGTCACCCGCCCGCGCCTGCTGCTGCTCGACGAGCCGCTGTCGGCACTGGACGCACGCATCCGCAAGCACCTGCGCGAACAGATCCGGCGCATCCAGCAGGAACTGAAACTGACCACGGTCTTCGTCACCCACGACCAGGAAGAGGCGCTGACGCTGTCCGACCGCATCGTGCTGATGAATGCCGGACGCATCGTCCAGAGCGGCGATGCGGAAACCCTCTACACCGCGCCGGAAAACGCCTTCGCTGCCGGCTTCATCGGCAACTACAACCTGCTCGACGCGGCCCAGGCGACCCGGTTGCTCGACCGCCCCTTCCGCCAACAGGTGGCGATCCGCCCCGAATCCCTGCGCCTGAGCGCCGAAGCGAGCGAGGGCATTCCGGTTCGGGTACTCTCCCACAGCCTGCTGGGCAACGTGATCCGCTACCGGGTGGACGCCAATGGCGTCGAGCTGACCGTGGACGTCCTCAACCGCAGCGCCGAGCGCCTGTACCCAGCCGGCACCACGCTCGGCCTGCACGTAGACATTGAAAGCATTCGGGAGGTGGCCTGATGGCCCTGGTGATATTCGACCTCGACGACACCCTGATCGACGGCGACTGCGCGAGCCTGTGGAGCAAGCGCATGGCCGATCTCGGCTGGGTCGACGCGGAGTCGTTCCTCAAGCGCGACGCCGAACTGATGGCGCTGTACGCGCAGGGCAAACTGCCCATGGAGGACTACATGGCCTTCGCCCTGGAACCGATGGCCGGGCGCAGCGTGGAGGAAATCGAGCGCGATGTCGAAGCCTTCGTCGAGGACGTGATCGAGCCGCTGATCCACAGCGACGCGTGCGCCACCCTCGCCCGCCACCGCGAAGCCGGCGACCGCCCGCTGGTGATCTCCGCCTCTGGCGTGCACCTGGTCAAACCCATTGCCGCACGTATCGGCATCGACGAAGTGCTGGCCATCGACCTGGAAGTGCTGAACGGGCACTACACCGGCCGTACTGTCGGCACCCTCACCTACCGCGAAGGCAAGGTGCTGCGCCTGCTCGACCAGCTCGAAGGCGACGACAGCCAACTGGCCGACGCACACTTCTATTCCGACTCGCGCAACGACCTGCCGCTGCTCAAGCTGGTGGGCAACCCGCACGTGGTGAATGCCGACCCTGTGCTGCTGGAGCATGCGCAGAAGATGGGCTGGGACGTTCTGAACTGGAAGTAAGCTGTTCAGCCCAGCAATGACTGGAGCATGCAGTGCTGAATTCGCGACTCTTCCTTTTCAAGGGAAAGATCCGGCGAATTTGCGGCATGCTCGAGCCCCAATGCCAGTTGCCGATGCAGCTCCTCTTCATCTCCTGCCAGCTGAGCCCGAAGTGCCAGACAGCGCGCCCAGATACCGGCGTACTCTCTGCGCAGGCGCGGCACCAATAAGTCGTCGACCAGACCCGATGCATCCCGCCGCGCCATGGCCTCGGCAAAGGACAACTCCACCAGCATCAAACGCAGCAGCTCGTACAAGGCACGCTGCAAGGCCTCAGGAAGGCTGGAGCGATATGCCTGGAACGCGATGCCGAGACCCATGGCCTCCTGCCATCTCCCCTGAACGAGAAGTGCCCTGAGACGGATATACAGGGCCATTAGCGGCATGGGCTGCTCCTGAATCTCCAGCAAGCGAAGGTCCTTTTCAGGAAGCTCGTCAGAGCACTTCCCTGCACAGGCGAGCCCCATCAGACGCATGAACGCCAATTGCGGATGATTGATATCCAGGCCGCGCCACCAGCGCAACAGCCAAAGGCCATCGCTGGTCACTGCCTTGCGTTGTGTCGGCAGCAGATTGGCGATGCCCAGACAAACGTTGGCGGCCGCCAGCGCCAGCAATGCCCCTCGAGTTGATCCATTCCCCACCAGCAACGCGCCCAGACCCGCGACTGCCGCGAGCGTCAGGTTCGCGAGAGGGCCGCCTGCGACGAACCACAATTGCTGGCGCCGCCAAGCACCACGCGGGTCCATGAAGGCCATGACGAAGCCTCCCAATCGCGGCTCAATTTTCGGGCGCCGGCTGAGTTTCCAGCCATGGCGGAGTATGCGCACATCCCAGCGGCCGACCCGCACGCGCAATACCGCGATCCTGCAGCAACGCGCGGCCAGAAAGTGACCAAACTCATGAGTGACGACCGCCAGGAAAACCGCAGAAAACCCCACGATGAATCCTGGCACGATCCAAATGGGTTCTTTAGGCAAGGTGAGCATGAACAGCATCAGGCTCACCATGGTGGCGGCAATACCCAGAGCCATCTGCAGCAGGCACAACGGGCCATTCAGCCAGTTGGGCAAGCTCCAGAACAGAAACCCGCGCTCCGGAGGCCATCTGCAAGCTCCTGTGAGTCAGACATCAAATTCGCGCTCCCTGCGTAAGACGTCGACTCAGCTCAGGCTCTCGTCGATCAGCACGACCACCTTGCCCTGCACCTGATTGCTCGCCAGCGCATCGAACGCGCTTTGCGCATCGCGGACCGGGAAGGTGCGCTCCAGTTGCGGGCTCAGCTTGCCGGTTTCGAACAATGGCCAGACCTTCTGCCCGAGCTCGGCGATCAGCTGGGCCTTGAAGTCGGCATCGCGCGAACGCAGGGTCGAGCCGATCAGTTGAATCCGCTTGCCCAGTAGCAGCGCCAGGTCCAGCTCGGCCTTGCGACCGCCCATCAGGCCGATGACCACCCATCGACCATCGCGACCCAGGATTTCCAGGTCCAGCTTGGCGTAGTTCGCGCCCACCGGATCGAGGATCACATCGAAGGGAGCGAAATCCCGAAGCGATTCGAGGCTCTCGCCACGCAACGCGCCGCCCTCGGCCCCCAGTGCCTCGCAGTAGGCCAGGCGATCGGCTGAACCGACGCTGACCCAGCAAGGGCTGCCGAAGGCCTTGCACAGCTGGATGCCCGCCGAGCCTACGCCGCTGGCGCCCGCATGCAGCAGGACTTTTTCACCGGGTTGCAAAGCGCCAAGCATGAACAGGTTCAGCCAGGCGGTGGCGTACACCTCAGGCAGCGCAGCAGCCTCGGCCAGGCTCAAACCGGCAGGCACCGGTAGCGCATGACGCTGGTCCACCACCACTTCCTCGGCCATGCCGCCGCCGGCCAGCAGGGCGCAGACGCGGTCGCCCACCTGCCAGGTACTGCCGGCACCGACTTCGGTCACCACGCCGGCACATTCCAGGCCGATGACGTCGCTAGCCCCCGGCGGCGGCGGGTAGAGCCCGGCCACTTGCAGCAGGTCGGCGCGGTTGAGTCCCGCGGCGGCGACCTGGATGCGGATCTGTCCTTGTGCGCAAGCAGGGTTCGGGCGCTCGGCCCACTCCACTCGCCCTTCGATGCCTTGCAATGCGTTCACGCTGCCTCCATAGTGATCCTGCAGGGCCCGATCCGAAAGGTCGGGCCCTTTCTTCGCGCCGAATTCACCTGCGATTGAACCCGGCGCCGCCAATTAAGGCCTAATATGCGTCATAACTCCGCGATCAGTCGAATCAGCATGAAGCGATTTTTGCCCCGTACCGCCCTGTTGTTCATCCTCGGCGCAACCGCCTTTTCCTCGTTCGCGGCAACCACCAGCCCGAACGTCTGGGACGGCCTGCAGCCTGACCGGGATCAAGTGATCGCCAGCCTCAACATCGTTGAGTTGCTCAAGCGCCATCACTACAACAAGCCGCCGCTGAACGACGAGCGCTCGGCGAAGATCTACGACAGCTACCTGAAGACGCTCGATCCGGCGCGGATGTACTTCACCCAGGCCGACATCGACCAGTTCGCGCCCTGGCGCACCCAGTTCGACGACTTCCTCAAAAGCGGCGAACTGGAGCCCGGCTTCACCATCTACAAGCGTCACCTCGACCGCCTGAAGGAGCGCCTGGACTTCGCCCTGGCCACCCTGAACAAGGGCGTCGACAAGATGGACTTCAAGACCGACGAGTCGCTGGAAATCGACCGCGAGAAATCGCCCTGGGCGAAAGACAGCGCGGCGCTCGACGACCTGTGGCGCAAGAAGGTGAAGGACGAAGTCCTGCGCCTGAAGATCGCCGGCAAGGACAACAAGGCCATCCAGGAACAGCTGACCAAGCGCTACAAGAACCAGCTGATGCGCCTGGAGCAGACCCGCAGCGAAGACATCTTCCAGGCCTACATCAACGCCTTCGCGCAGACCTACGACCCGCACACCCAGTACCTGTCGCCGGACAGCGCGGAAAACTTCGACATCAACATGAGCCTCTCGCTCGAGGGCATCGGCGCCGTACTGCAGAGCGACAACGACTATGTGAAGGTCGTGCGCCTGGTACCGGCCGGCCCCGCCGAGAAGAGCAAGCAGATCGCCACTTCCGACAAGATCATCGGCGTCGCCCAGGGCAAGGGCGAGATGGTCGACGTGGTCGGCTGGCGTCTGGATGAAGTGGTCAAGCTGATCCGGGGCCCGAAAGGCTCGCAGGTCCGCCTGGAAGTGATTCCGTCCACCAACGCGCCAAACGACCAGACCAGCAAGATCGTCACCATCACCCGCGAGGCGGTGAAGCTGGAAGACCAGGCGGCGAAGAAGTCGGAAATCACCATCGACCACGAAGGCAAGAACTACAAGCTGGGCATCATCGACGTGCCCGCGTTCTACCTCGACTTCAAGGCCTATCGCGCCGGCGATCCGGACTACAAGTCCACCACCCGTGACGTGAAGAAGCTCATCGCCGAACTGCAGAAGGACAAGGTCGACGGCATCGTCATCGACCTGCGCAACAACGGCGGCGGCTCCCTGCAGGAAGCCACCGAGTTGACCGGCCTGTTCATCGACCAGGGTCCGACCGTGCTGGTGCGCAACAGCGACGGCCGCGTCGACGTGCTCAACGATGACGAGGGCAAGGCGTTCTACACCGGCCCGATGACCGTGCTGGTCAACCGCCTGTCTGCCTCGGCCTCGGAGATCTTCGCCGGCGCCATGCAGGACTACCACCGCGCGCTCATCGTCGGTGGCCAGACCTTCGGCAAGGGCACCGTGCAGACCATCCAGCCGCTCAATCACGGCGAGCTGAAGCTGACCCTGGCCAAGTTCTACCGCGTCTCCGGCCAGAGCACCCAGCACCAGGGCGTGATCCCGGACATCGGCTACCCGTCCATCGTCGACGACAAGGAAATCGGCGAAAGCGCCCTGCCCGACTCGATGCCGTGGGACACCATCAAGCCGGTACTGAAGGCCCAGGCCGATCCGTTCAAGCCGTTCCTCGACCAGCTGCGCGCCCGCCACGACGCGCGCACCGAGCACAACGCGGACTTCGTCTACGCCCGCGAGCGCCTCGCCCTGGCCCAGGAGCTGATGAAGGAGAAGACCGTCAGCCTCAACGAAGCCAAGCGTCGCGCCCAGCAGACCAGCATCGAGAACCGCCAACTGGCCATGGAGAACGCCCTGCGCAAATCCAAGGGCCAGGAGCCGCTCAAGGAGCTGAAGAAGGAAGACGAGAACGCCCTGCCGGAAGAGGACAAGACCAAACCGCAGGACGACGCCTACCTTACCGAGTCCGGGCATATCCTGATCGACTACCTGAATCTGGACTCTCAGGTGGCCAAACACTGATCGGATGACATCAAACAGTCATGACACTGTCGTGAAATGCACAGGGCCGGGAAACCGGCCCTTTGCTTTTCCAGCCACCGAGAACCGTCATGACCGTCACCGAGCAGTTGAGCGCGCTGGACCAGATCCTCGCTCACGGCGACCTGCACTGCCTGTTCCAGCCCATCCTGTCGCTTTCGGAAAGGCGCCTGGTGGGCTACGAAGCCCTTACGCGCGGCCCATCCAACGGCCCCCTGCACTCGCCCCTGCCACTGTTCAGCATCGCCCGCAGCAGCGGCCGCCTGAGCCAACTGGAGCTGCTCTGCCGGCGCAAGGCCTGCGCGCGCTTCCGCGACCTCAAGCTCGAGGGCAAGCTGTTCCTCAACGTGTCGCCCGAATCCCTGTTGGAACCGACCCACCAGCCCGGCCGCACACTGCAGTTGCTGCAGACTTTCGGCATTTCGCCCAGCGACGTGGTGATCGAGTTGACCGAGCAGACGCCCATCGAGGACTTCACCCTCCTCGACACCGCGCTGCACCACTACCGCGCCATGGGCTTTTCCATCGCCCTGGATGACCTGGGCGCCGGCTACTCCAGCCTGCGCCTGTGGTCCGAGCTGCGGCCCGACTACGTGAAGATCGACCGCCACTTCATCGAGGGCATCCACCTGGATGCGGTGAAGCGCGAATTCGTCGGCTCGATCCTGAAGATGGCCCACGCCTCCCGCGCCCAGGTGATCGCCGAAGGCATCGAGATCCCCGAAGAGCTGGCCGTGCTTTCCGAGATGGGCGTGGACCTGGTGCAGGGCTACCTGCTTGGCCGTCCCAACGAAACTCCGCCCCGCGACGCTCGTGCCCTGCTACCGGAGGTGGACAGTGCTGGCGCGTTGCTGGCCGAAGATCAAGCGGATCTCGAGCCCCTGCTGCTGGAGCAACCGGCGGTGCGCGACAGCACGCCGATCGCTGATGTGCTGGAAGCCTTCCGCGCCCAGGCCAACCTCAACTCCCTGGCGGTGCTCGACGGTCACGATCAACCAGTCGGCATCGTCCATCGCCATGCACTCTCGGACACCCTGCTCAAGCCGTTCGCGCCGGAGCTGTATGCGCGCAAGCCGATCAGCCGGCTGATGAGCGAAGACTTTCTCGCGGTGGAGCGCAGCCAGTCGCTGCAGCAGGTCAGCCGGCTGCTCACCAGCCGCGCGCGGCAGCGCATCGAGGAAGATTTTATCATCACCCTGAACGGTCGCTACCTGGGGCTGGGCCGGGTGATCGACGTGCTCAAGCTGATCACCGAACTGAAGATCCGCCAGGCCCGGCATGCCAACCCACTGACGCTGCTACCGGGCAACGTGCCGATCCAGCAATGCCTGTCGCGCCTGCTGCAGCAAGGGCGCGAAGCGGTGGTGTGCTATGTCGACATCGATAGCTTCAAGCCCTTCAACGACCTCTACGGCTATGCCCGTGGCGATGAAGTTCTGCTGTGCCTGGCGCAGTGCCTGGGCGAGCGCGTGGACCCGACGCGGGACTTCGTCGGCCATATCGGCGGCGACGATTTCATGCTGGTGCTGGGGACGCAGGACTGGCGCGAGCGGCTCAATCACCTGCTGGAGGATTTCCAGGGCCAGTGCCGGCGCTTCTACAGCCGCGAGCACCTGGACGCGGGCTGCTTCGTCGCGCACAACCGCCAGGGGCGGCGCGAGGAATATCCGCTGCTATCCCTGTCGATCGGCGTGGTGCACGTGAAGAGTGGCGCCGGTCAGCGCCTGGATGCCAGTCAACTGGCCGGGCTGGCCTCGGAGGCCAAGCGCCACGCGAAGAACATGCCTGGCTACAGCCTGCACATTCTCACAGCTGAATGACTCAGAGCCCCAACTGGCGGGCGCGCGTCTCGTAGCGTTCGGCCTGGGCCTCATCGGGCTCAAGACCGGGGCCGCCGCTACGGTACAACTCGCCGAGCTTGCGTGCCGCCAGCGGATGCCCCGCTTCGGCGGCCTGCCCCCAGTAACGCGCCGCTTCCTGCGCATCGCCGGCATGGCGGGTATCGCCCTTGAGGGATTGCACGCCCAACTGGTACGCCGCCTTGTGGTCGCCTGCCGTGGCAGCCAGGCGCAACAGACGCAAGCCTTCCTCGCGGGCGCCGAAGCCCTGCCCGCGGAACAACAGCAGGTGTCCGTAGAAGCTCTGTGCGCCGACGTCCCCCAGCGCGGCCATGCGTGCGAACTGGCCCTGCATCCAGGCCCAGGAACGCGGCTGGCGGACCATCCACGACCACCCCATCAGGCGGCGCGCCACGGCATAGCTCAGCCGTGCACGCAGACGCCAGAATTGCTCGCGAGGCGTCACCACGTCAGAGTTCCTCGGGGTACTCGAACTCGAACACGCGCACCACTTCCGCCGCATGCCAGCCGGCAGCAGCAGGACCATCCGGCGCACCGGAGAATCGGCCCAGGCGTTCGACATGCTCGAAGAAGCCGGTTCTGGGCAGACGGCTGGCACCCTGGCTGATCACCAGCGAGCTGCGTATCGGCCGCCCCGCACGGGCATCCAGCGCAGCCAGGTGTTCCAGCGCGGCGGTCAGCACGGTCATGGCCGGAGTCGGCAATTGCAGGCGCTCGATCAGCGCCCGGTAGGTGAGCAGGTGGCGCTGGCGGCGGGCATCTTCCAGCTCGCCGAGCAGGCCTTCCCAATGCTTGCGACTGATCTGCACGCTCAAGAAGCAGACTCCCCAGTGCCCAGGGCACGACGCAGGCCATGCTGGATGGCGTCGCTGGCTTCGCGCTCGCCGTTCTCGATCAGCTCCAGGTAGGACGGGCTGATGCCCACCGCACGCGCCAGCGTTTCGATGGCGATGCCACGGGCTTCCCGTAGGGCTTTCCAGTCCGGCTTCTCGTCGAATGCCGGGGTCGCATCCGGCTTGACGAGCTGAGCGGCACCTCGGCCGGCAGCCGCCAGCAGCGCCTGGTACTCAGCCCAGGGAACCACGGCGTACTCCGCTTCGCCGTCACGCATGATGACTTGAACGTTCATGACAACACTCCTTGCAGGCGGCCATCTTAACAGCCTGGCGCCGGGCTGTGCCGGCTATACTGCGCTCGCCGTCACGCCCACAAATCGGGGGAACGATTTGCAGCGCCTGATTCCACTCTGCCTATGCCTGGCCAGTGCCCTGTGTGGCGCCGAAGAATTGCGCTGGGGCTATTCGCCAAGCAACGGCATGCCCTATGCGGAAAGTATCGACCATGAATTGGCACCTGGCTTCATCCGCGATCTGGGCGAAACCGTCGGGCAGCGCCTGGGGCTCGAGATTCGCTTCGTGGAAATGCCGGACAAGCGCGCCGAACCTGCCCTCGCCCAGGGCGCAATCCACCTGCTGTGCATCAACAATCCGCAGTGGATGAAAGCGCCGGAGAAGTTGCACTGGTCTCCCAGCCTGTTCGAGGAAGAAGATGCCCTGGCCCAACGGGCGGATGCACCGCCTGTGGAGAACCTCGCGCAGTTGCACGACATCCGCATCGGCACCAGCCTGGGCTACGTCTACCCCGCCCCGCTGATGCAGGCCTTCGCCGAAGGAAGGGTGAAGCGCGCCGATGTACGCGACCTCGATACACGCCTGCACATGCTGGAAGCCGGCCGCCTGGATGCATTGATCGAGATGCGCCGACCGCTGGAGTTTCTCCTTGCCCAGCACCACCAATTGCCAGTGGCGGTCCACAGCAACAACGTCCAGCGCTACTCGATCTACTGCTCATATAGCCCAACGCTGCCACTACCCGCCGAACGACTGGATGCCGTGCTGCAGGCAATGGTGAGCGACGGCTCCATCCAGCGCCTGCTCGGCGAGCAGAGCGCACGGCTGCGTCAGAGACGCTGAATCGCTTCCGGCGGCGGCAGTTGCTTCAGGGCTTCGCGGGTTTCCACGCCCTGCGCGTCGCGCCAGACCTTGAAGGCATCGATCTCCGATTGCCAGCGACGTACCACCCAGGCCAGCACCGCCAGGTCGTCAAGGAAACCGACGCCCAGCAGCCAGTCGGGCACCAGGTCCACGGGTGAAAGGAAATACAGCAGCGCCGCCACCACGGAAACCAGCGCCTGGGAACTGATGCCGCGGTAATCGCCGCGCACCCAGGCCACCAGCAACTCCTGCAGCAGCTTCAGATCGGTCCTGGCCAGCTTCACCCGGCCACTCTTGCGAGCGACGGCGAACAGCAGCGCAGGCACTCGCCCACCCGCGATGAAACGACTGGCGAGCTTGAGGAAACGGTCAAATCCCGGAGGCTTTTTCATCGATTTACCTCGATAGGAAGATTCGTACAGAGCAGGTTCAGGTTATCCACCTTTCCTGTGGATAACTCTGTTGAAAGACACCCTCGATTCCGCCCAAACGCCCGCGCCACGAGGGCTGGAGACAGATCGGCGATTTTTTGTTCACCCCTACAAATGCGTTAAAAATCATGCAGTTGCGGCTAAGCGAAGGGCCCGACAATGTCAAGGGGAGGAGATTGTTTCAACTGCGTCAAATATGTGCATAAGGGTAACACCGAGCTGAAGGTTACTCCCATTCAGACCCGACGGTCAGCGCGCCGTTCCAGAGCGTTCCCCGCACAAACGAAAACGCCCCGCAGGTTACGGGGCGTTTCCACTGGTACGAAGGTACTCAGTTACTTCTTGGGCTGCTCTGCCGAAGCGGCCGGAGCCTCAGCCGCGTCAGGCTGATTCGGGTCCTTGATGGCCAGCAGTTCGAGGTCGAACACCAGAACCGAGTTGGCCGGGATGGTCGGGCTCGGGCTCTGCGCGCCGTAGGCCAGTTCGCTCGGGATGAA
Organism: Pseudomonas sp. AU11447; assembly: GCF_001672555.2. Taxonomy (NCBI): domain Bacteria; kingdom Pseudomonadati; phylum Pseudomonadota; class Gammaproteobacteria; order Pseudomonadales; family Pseudomonadaceae; genus Pseudomonas; species Pseudomonas sp. AU11447. Next base: position 56,734 of record NZ_LZDG02000044.1, read on the forward strand.
GAGCTTGATCTTCTCGCCGACGTGCATCAGTTGCAGGGCTTCGACCCAACCAGGGATCACGCCGCCGACCGGCAGGTCGATCGGGCTGCCACGCTGGATGGAGCTGTCGAAGACAGTACCATCGACCAGCTTGCCTTCGTAGTGAACGGTGACGACATCGGTAGCCTTGGGCTGCGCACCATCGGCTTTCTTCACGACTTCGTACTGCAGGCCGGACTTGGTGGTGACCACGCCATCACGCTTGCCGTTTTCCTCGAGGAACTTCTTGCCGGCTTCCAGAGCCTCGGCATTCTTCTTGGCAACCTGCTCTTCAGTGCGCTTCTGCAGGGCGGTGAAGGCTTCGGTCAGCTCTTCGTCGGTCAGCTTCTGCTTCTGCTTGCCGACGGCATCTTCGATACCCAGGGCGACGGCTTTCGAATCCAGGTCATTCATGCCTTCCTGGGCGAGGCTCTTGCCCATGTTCAGGCCGATGCCATAGGAAGCTTTCTGCGCAGGGGTCTTGAGTTCCACTTCGGCGGCCTGTTTGTCACAGCCCGCGAGAACCAGGCCGACCAGCGCGATCGCTGCCGCCAACCGATGTTGTTTCATGCTGAATCCTTGTCTTTGCGCCGTCATGGCTTAAGTAATGAAGCCGCGAGCTTATCAGGCGCTCGTGGCCAGTGGCTATGGGCAATAGGAACCACTGCCGAGAGAGAAGTTCCCACAGCAAACTTATAAGAAAATTAACAGGATAAGACAGACGGCCAGCACGCAATCACTGTGATCGAAGCGGGCAACTTTGACGGGAAGCTTTCGCAGGAAAGGCTTTTGCAGACAAGAAACGGAAGGAAAAGAAAAAGCCCCCAGGTATCGCTACCTGAGGGCTTTTCAAAATTTGGCGCAGCGGACGGGACTCGAACCCGCGACCCCCGGCGTGACAGGCCGGTATTCTAACCGACTGAACTACCGCTGCGTCGKAMCTCGAGTGGTGGGTGATGACGGGATCGAACCGCCGACCCTCTGCTTGTAAGGCAGATGCTCTCCCGGCTGAGCTAATCACCCTTCGTCTCGAAGTGGGGCGCATTCTACGGAGGACATTTGCACCTGGCAAGCCCCTCGATGAAAAAAATTTTTAGATGTTCCAAAGGCTTAGATGAAGAGGGCGAATGACGAAACGGGGTTGGCCTGAACCGCGCCGAACGGAATAATGGCTCCTTTGTGTCCAGGAGTTAGCCCCTCATGTGGTTCCGCAATCTGCTCGTATATCGCCTCACCCAGGATCTGCAGATCGACGCCGATGCCCTGGAAAAGGCCCTGGCCAGCAAACCGGCGCGCTCCTGCGCCAGCCAGGAGCTGACTACCTATGGTTTCTCCGCTCCTTTCGGCAAGGGCCCGGACGCGCCGCTGGTTCACGCCAGCGAGGGATTCTTCCTGATCAGCGCCCGCAAGGAAGAGCGCATTCTCCCCGGCAGCGTGGTGCGTGACGCGCTCAAGGAGAAGGTCGACGAGATCGAAGCCACGCAGATGCGCAAGGTCTACAAGAAGGAGCGCGACCAGCTCAAGGACGAAATCGTCCAGACCCTGCTGCCGCGCGCCTTCATCCGTCGTTCGGCTACCTTCGCCGCCATCGCCCCGAGCCTCGGCCTGATCCTGGTCGATACCTCCAGCGCGAAGAAGGCCGAAGACCTGCTGTCCACCCTGCGCGAAGCGCTGGGCTCGCTGCCGGTACGCCCGCTGACCGTGAAGACCGCACCGACCGCCACCCTGACCGAATGGGTGAAGACCCAGGAAGCCGCCGGTGACTTCTTCGTCCTCGACGAGTGCGAGCTGCGTGATACCCACGAAGACGGCGGCGTGGTGCGCTGCAAGCGCCAGGACCTGACCAGCGAGGAAATCCAGCTGCACCTGACTGCCGGCAAGCTGGTCACCCAGCTGTCCCTTGCCTGGTCGGACAAGCTGTCCTTCGTCCTCGACGACAAGGTCGCGATCAAGCGACTGCGCTTCGAAGACATGCTGCAGGAGAAGGCAGAGCAGGACGGCGGGGAAGACGCCCTCGGCCAGCTCGACGCCAGCTTCACCCTGATGATGCTGACCTTCGCCGAATTCCTTCCGGCGCTGATCGAAGCGCTCGGTGGCGAGGCGATGCCCGAAGGCATCTGATGCCGTGACAGGCGCCGCGCCCTCGCGGCGCCTGTCCTGACAATAAGGCCCACATAAAGAAGGACGGCCCATGCGTGCTCTCATCCTGCTCAGCCGCTTCATGGGCAACACCTTCGCCCTCTGGGTGCTGCTCTTCGCCATCCTGGCGTTCCTCATCCCCTCTCTCTTCACTCCGCTCACCGTCGCCATCGTCCCCATGCTCGGCGTCGTGATGTTCGGCATGGGCCTCACACTCAAGGTCGAGGACTTCGCCGAAGTCGCCCGGCATCCCTGGCGCGTCACCCTCGGCGTCATCGCCCACTTCGTGATCATGCCCGGCATGGCCTGGCTGCTCTGCCAACTGATGCACCTGCCGCCGGAAATCGCCGTGGGCGTGATCCTGGTCGGCTGCTGCCCCAGCGGTACCGCTTCCAACGTGATGACCTGGCTCTCGCGCGGCGACCTGGCGCTTTCCGTGGCCATCGCCGGCGTGACCACCCTCCTCGCCCCGCTGCTGACACCGGCGCTGATCTGGCTGCTGGCCTCGGCCTGGCTGCCGGTCTCTTTCGGCGCGCTGTTCTGGTCGATCCTGCAGGTCGTCGTGGTCCCCATCGTGCTCGGCCTGGTAGCCCAGCGCGTGCTTGGCGCACGAGTAAGCCATGTGGTGGACGTGCTGCCACTGGTCTCGGTGGTCTCCATCGTGATCATCGTCGCCGCCGTGGTTGCTGCCAGCCAGGCGAAGATCGCCGAATCCGGCCTGCTGATCATGGCTGTGGTGATCCTGCACAACGGTTTCGGCTTCCTGCTCGGATACTTCACCGCCAAGGTCTTCGGGCTGCCGCTGGCGCAGCGCAAATCGCTGGCGCTGGAAGTCGGCATGCAGAACTCCGGGCTCGGCGCCGCGCTGGCCAGCGCGCACTTCTCGCCGCTGGCAGCCGTACCCAGCGCGCTGTTCAGCGTCTGGCACAACATTTCCGGCGCTACGCTTTCCACGTGGTTCCGACGCATGACCGATGAGCCACCCGCCCAGAAAGAAGCCCCGCAATAGGGCAACCATCTCGCGCCGGGTTGCCCGGCGCACCGCTTTTGTGCAAAATAATGCACATTGTGAGGACGACCTCACCACCTTCCGGTGCTCCAGCGGGGACGGCCCTCCATTCCATCCACCGTCTGGAGAGCTCCATGTCCTGGATCATTCTGTTCGTCGCCGGCCTGTTCGAAGTGGGCTGGGCCGTCGGCCTGAAATACACCGAAGGTTTCACCCGACCGATACCGACCATCCTCACCGTGCTGGCGATCATCACCAGCATGGGCCTGCTTGGCGTGGCCATGAGGAATCTGCCCCTGGGCACCGCCTACGCCATCTGGACCGGTGTCGGCGCCGTCGGCACCGTCATCGTCGGGATCGTGCTGTTCGGCGAGTCCATGGCGCCGGTACGCCTGCTCAGCGTTGCGCTGATCCTGTGCGGACTGGTCGGACTGAAAATGAGCCACTGACGCTGTATCGGTTCTCGATACCGGCGGGCTGTCGCTTTCCCGAAAATTTGTCGGTATGCTGCGGGCCACTGTGTTTGCTTGGGTCACTGTGGCTCGTGACCTGGTGGGGCCATTCCCCACCACCCGGCTTCGACTGCACCTTGCAACTCAGGACGAGCGCGGACCTTTCCGCAAAACAATATTCAATTGTTCAAGGTGTATCTCCATGTCGAATCGTCAGACCGGCACCGTCAAGTGGTTCAATGACGCCAAGGGCTTCGGCTTCATCACTCCGGAAAGCGGCAACGATGTCTTCGTGCACTTCCGCTCCATCCAGGGCACCGGCTTCAAGTCGCTGCAGGAAGGCCAGAAGGTCTCCTTCATCGTGGTTGAAGGCCAGAAGGGCCTGCAGGCTGACGAAGTTCAGGTCATCTGAACCGCGACACGCCCATGAAAAAGCCCCGGCATTGCCGGGGCTTTTTCTTTGCTGCCAATAAAGTCAGCGCGCCGCGCCGCGCAGCATCGCGACCTGCTCCTGCAGCGCCAGACGCTTGGCCTCCTCCGGTGCGACCGGTTGACCAGCCACCAGGCACACTCGCGACCATAGCCGGCGGAAGAAGCCCTTCTGCGGGTCACGGCTGAAGAAGCTGCCCCACAGGCCCTGCAACGCCATCGGGATCACCGGCACCGGCGTCTCCTCGATGATGCGCTCCACGCCGCCGCGGAACTCGTTCATCTCGCCGTCCAGGGTCAGCATGCCCTCAGGGAAGATGCACACCAACTCTCCCTCGCGCAGGTACTCGGCGACTCTGGCGAAAGCCTTTTCGTAGGTCTCCGGATCCTCGTTACGCCCGGCGATCGGCACCGCGCCCGCGGTACGGAAAATGAAGTTGAGCACCGGAATGCGGAAGATCTTGTAGTACATGACGAAACGCACTGGGCGCCGCACGGAGCCGGCGATCAGCAGCGCGTCGACGAAGGACACATGGTTGCACACCAGCACCGCCGGGCCCTCGTCGGGGATGGCTTCAAGGTTGCGATGGTCGACCCGGTACATCGAGTGGGTCAGCAGCCATACCAGGAAGCGCATGGTGAACTCGGGCACGATCTTGAAGATGTACACGTTCACCGCGACGTTCATCAGCGACAGAACGAGGAAAAGCTCGGGGATCGACAGCTTCGCCACCGACAGCAGCAGGATCGAGACAATCGCCGCCACCACCATGAACAGCGCGTTGAGGATGTTGTTCGCCGCGATCACCCGCGCGCGCTTGTCCTCCTCGGTACGCGCCTGGATCAGCGCATACAGCGGCACGATGTAGAAGCCGCCGAAGATACCGATGCCAAGGATGTCAGCCAGCACTGCCCAGGACTGCGAGTGCTCCAGCACCGCCAACCAGTTGTAGGGCTGCACGCCCTGCGGGAAGCCGCCCGAATGCCACCACAGGAGGATGCCGAACAGGCTCAGGCCGATGGAGCCGAAGGGCACCAGGCCGATCTCCACCTTCTTGCCCGAGAGCTTTTCGCAAAGCATCGAGCCCAGCGCGATGCCCACCGAGAACACGGTGAGAATCAGCGTCACCACGCTCTCGTCGCCGTGCAGCAGCTCCTTGGCGTAAGTCGGGATCTGCGTCAGATAAACCGCGCCGAGGAACCAGAACCAGGAGTTGCCCACCAGCGAGCGCGACACCGCCGGGCGCTGGCGCAGGCCGAGCAGGAGGATGCTCCAGGACTGGCGGAAGATGTTCCAGTCGACCTTCAGGTCCGGCAGCGCGGCCGCCGCACGGGGAATGTTGCGGCTGGCGAGGAAACCGCAGACAGCCACCAGCACCACGGCGATGCCGACGCCGGCCGCATAGTCCTGCCGCGACATCAGCACGCCGGCGCCGATGGTGCCGCAGAGGATGGCGAGGAAGGTGCCCATTTCCACCAGGGCGTTGCCGCCAACCAGTTCGTCCTCGCGCAGGTGTTGCGGCAGGATCGAGTACTTCACCGGGCCGAACAGCGCCGAGTGCGTGCCCATGGCGAACAGCGCGAGGAACAGCAGCGGCAGGCTGCCGAACACGAAGCCCGCAGCGCCCACTGCCATGATCACGATCTCGGCCAGCTTCAGCGCGCGCATCAGCGCGTCCTTGTTGAACTTCTCGCCGAACTGGCCGCCCAGGGCGGAGAACAGGAAGAACGGCAGGATGAACAACAGCGCGCAGAGGTTGACCAGCAGGTTGCGGTCACCGCCGACGGTAAGGTGGTAGAGGATCGCCAGGATCAGCGACTGCTTGAAGATGTTGTCGTTGAAGGCACCCAGCAGCTGGGTGATGAAGAAGGGCAGGAATCGCTTGGTGCCCAGCAGGGCGAATTGCGAGTGTTGAGACATCGTCCTTGTTTACCTGCGTAGCGGCCTTGAGCCGGAATAACAGCACGGATATGACGGCAACAGCGTGAAGAAAAGCCACATTTTCCGCACAAATCCATTCCAGTGACGAAATTCCGGCAAGAAAAAGCCCGTCACGCGGGACGGGCTTTTCCTGGCCGTAGGCGACGTCAGAAACCGACGCTGCCCTGCACGTAAAAGGTGCGCGGCTCGCCGAGGTAGATACCGGCGTTGTTGTCGCTGGAACGGGTGTAGTTCATCTGGTCGAAGATGTTTTTCACCCCGGCGGCGACCTTCAGGTTCGACGCCTGCGGGCCGAAGTCGTAGCCCACGCGGGCGTTCCACAGCACGTAGCCGGGGATGTCGCCGTACTGGCCATCGGCGCTCGGCTCGGTGATGTAGTTGCCGGTGAAGCTGCCGTTGGAGTTGGTGGTCGGGCCGGGCGCGCGCTGCCCCGACTGGGCGAAGCCGTCGACGTTGTAGGTCCAGCGGTCGTGCTCGTAGCGCAGGCCGATGGTCGCCACCTGGCGCGAGTAGAGCGGCAGGTCGCGGCCCTTGAACGACGGGATCTCACCTTCGTAGGTAGCGCGGGTATAGGTGAAGGTGCCGTAGGCAGTCAGGCCGGCGAGCACCGGGTCCAGCGCAGCCATGTCGTAGTGCGCGGAGGTCTCGATGCCCTGGTGCTTGGTGGCGCCCAGGTTGGTCCAGCCCACATCGTTGCTGATGTACTGCAGCTCGTCGTCGAAGTCGATGTAGAACAGCGTGACTTCGCCACCCCAGGTGCCGTTGTCGTAGCGCGTGCCCACTTCGTAGGTCTTCGCCTTCTCCGGCTGCAGGCCGCTGGCGGTGTCGTTGCCGCTGCCGCCCTGGCCGAGCTGGAAGTACTGCAGGCTGCCGAAGGAGGTCTCGTAGTTGGCGAACAGCTTCCACTCGTCCGACAGGTGATACATCACCGCCAGCGCCGGCAGCGGCTCGTTGTAGTCCTTGCTGCGGCTCTTCTCCTGGACCGGCTTGCCCTTGTTGTCGAGCACGGGGCGCTCGTGCCAGTCGGTGGAGATGCGCTCGAAGCGGATGCCCGGGGTGACGGTCCAGTTGCCCACGTCGATCTTGTCGTCGAGGTAGATGGAGTTCGCCTCGGTGCCTCCAGTGCGGTCCTGATAGGTGTGGCCGTCGGCGCCGGGAATCGGCGTCGGGATGTTGTTCACCAGGCCGACCTGGCTGGCGCGCTCGTGCATCGCCTCCTTCAGGTAGCGATAGCCGATGCTGGCTTCCTGGGTGGTCGGGCCGACCATGAAGATCTTCGACACGCGCGGCTCGATACCGAAGGTGTGGTAGTCGCGCGGGTAGGACGCCAGGGTCTTGAGGTCGCGGTTGGCGATGTTGCTGCCACGGAAGCTGTCGCTGTAGTAGGTCAGCACTTCGACCTGGGTGAGGTCGTCGATCTGCCGCTTGTACTTGAGCGAGACGTCCTTGCGACGACCGGTGAAGTTGTCGTAGTCGCGCACCGACTGGTACGGGTCCTTGTCGAACTGCGCCTGGGTCAGGCCACCGGGCATGTCGGCGCTGCCGTCGTAGTAGTGGAAGTTGGCGGAGAACTCGTCAACGTCGGTGGGCGCCCAGTGGGTCTTGAACATCACGTCGTCGATGTCGGTGGCGTCGTTGCTGTCGCGGTAGCCCGCGCCCTTCACGCCCGAATACAGCAGCGCAGCGCCCATGCCGTTGTCAGCGGTGCCGCCGAGGAAGGCGTTGTAGAGCTTCTTCCAGCCACCGTGGGAAGCCGTTTCCACGGTGCTGCCGACGTCGCCGGAGAACTCCTTGGGAATCGCCCGGGTGACGAAGTTGATCACCCCGCCGACGTTCTGCGGTCCATAGCGCACGGAACCGGCGCCACGTACGACGTCGACGCTGTCGAGGTTGCCCACCGACAGCGGGAACATCGACAGCTGCGGCTGGCCATAGGGCGCCACGGCGGCCGGGACGCCATCGATGAGTACGGTGGAGCGTGGCGACAGGCGCGAGGTCAGGCCGCGTACGCCGACGTTGAGGGAAACATCGCTGCCGCCGGTGCCGTTGTTGTCCTGCACCTGCACGCCGGGAATACCGCGCAGCACGTCGCGCACGTTCTGCGCGCCCTCTTCGATCATCTGCTGGCGACGCACCACGGTGCGCGCGCCGGGGTGGTTCTGCACTACCTGCTGATCGGCCTCGCCGAGCCAGTCACCGACGACGGTGACGGTCTCCAGTTCCTTGGTGTCTTCTTCAGCCTGCGCCGGCAGCAGCGGCGTGGCCAGGGCAACGGCGATCGCCAGGCGCGACCACGAACGAACGTGCGACATGCTTCCCCCTCCCCGGGTACTTCGTGAAGGGGCGGCAAATTAAAGCCGATTGTAAATTTTGTAAATGCAAATGTATCGCAAATGAAAAAATATTCCGATTGACTCAGATTCTCTTTCCGTCGTATCGAACGATCGCTCAATGGCGTGTCGATAAAAAGCCGGCACCCCATCAAGGGCAAGGTTCTTCAGGGGAATACGGCGGAAACGTCAGGCCTGGCGGAACGACCGTGCACAAGCCTGGCGATATTCGCCAGGGCCGACACCGTATGCCTGCTTGAACTGCCTGCTGAGATGGCTCTGGTCGGCGAAGCCCAGTTGCATCGCCACGTTCACCGGCATGCAGCCCTGCTTGAGCAGGGCACGCGCCTGCTCCAGCCGACGCTGCTTGAGCCAGGCATGGGGTGGCAGGCCGGTCGCCTTGCGGAACACGCGGGCAAAGTGGAACGGAGAAAGCCCGACGGCGGCGGCCAGTTCCTCCAGCGACGGCGGCTCCATCAGCCGCGAGCCGAGCAGCTCGCGGGCGCGCGCCACGGCCAGCGGTTCATTGCCCGCGAGCGGCGCCTCGGGAATCCGCCCGTGGCGCTGGAACAGCAACAGCAGCGCCTCGCGCCAGCAGGTCTGACGCTGCAGCACAGTAGCGTCGGAATCCACCAGCCGGTGAGCGGCGAACAGCGCCTGCACCAGTTCCGGATCATTCACCACGCTGGCATCGAAAGACGGCGTGCCACCCTTGCCCAGTTCAAGCTCCTCCAGCACGCCGGAAACCTGCGCCAGCTCCGGATAGAAACCGCGGTAGCGCCAGCCGGCCTCGTCGGCCTTGGAGCCGGTGTGGACCTCGTCGGGGTTGATCAGCACCACGCTGCCGGCCGGGGCAAAGTGCTCGGCGCCGCGATGGTGGAAGCGCTGCGCGCCCTGCTCGATCATGACGAAGGCGAAGCCTTCATGGACGTGGGGCGAGAACACCTGCTCGATGTAGCGCGCGTGCAGCAGCTCGACGCCGCCCAGCTCCTGGGCGCGCCAGAAGCGGGTGCGTTCGCCGCTTGCGTCGTGTTCTGCCATGGGTCATTCCGCCAATCGATTCTCTGAGCGCTGTGCCATTCGGGAGCTACTACGGTGCCAGCGCTTTCCCCTCACCCCAGCCCTGGCTACGCGCCCCGCTCAGAGGGATAGGGGGCCGTCCGTGCTGGCTGACACAATGGCTTCATCCTGCGCCGATCAGCCCCCTCTCCTCTGGGGAGAGGGATTCTGAAGCCGCGACCAGAGTACCATTCAGCCGACGAAACCGGCTTCCAGCACAGCCTTCACCTGCGGCCATTCCTGGTCGGTGATGCTGTAGAGAATGGTGTCGTCGAGCCGGCCGCCGGCCAGGCGCCGATGGTTGCGCAACACCCCCTCACGCACCGCCCCGAGTTTCTCGATGGCGCGCTGGGAGCGCTCGTTACTGGCGGCGGTCTTGAACTGCACGCGGACCATCTTCCAGCTGTCGAAGGCGTGGCGCAGCATCAGGTACTTCATGGTGGCGTTGAGGCCGCTGCCATGCTGGCCCTGGTCCAGCCAGGTAGCGCCGATCTCGCAGGCCGGCAGCGCCGGGAGGAAGTCCATGAACCGAGTGGTGCCGACGATCTGGTTGCCCAGGCGCACTACCAGTGGCAGCGCCCGGCCCTCGCGCTGGTCGGCCAGGCCCTGGCGGTACCAGTCCGGACGCCCCGGAGCGCTCATGAACTGCAAGACATCGCGGTTCTGTTCCGCCAGAGTCACCAGATCCGGCACGTCGGCCTCCACCATCGGCTCCAGGCGCAGGGCCCCGCGCTGCAAGGTGATGGGTAACGGTCTGAACATGGCGCCCTCCTCGAAACACGACGCGAAATCATCGCTCACATCAGAGCGTAGCGGCCCGGCGAAGTGCCGCGTACCCAGCCGGGCGCGACGGACGGACCGCGAAAAGCCCGGCAAGCTACCAGTACCGCGCCTGCCCCTCAAGTGAGAAGCGCGACACAGCGCCACTGAGACATTGGTAGCAGGCGTCTGACAGTTCCGGACTTTGGTGCGAAACTGCTGCCAGCGCTCCTGCGGGGGAGCCAGTTCATTTCCGGAGTCAGCATGTCGTTGTCCAGTGGGTTGATCGCAACGGTCGCCCTGCTCTACATGGCGGTCCTGTTCGCCATCGCGTTCTATGGCGACCGCCGTCGCGCCCCACTTTCGCCGCGTGTCCGCGCCTGGGTCTACAGCCTCTCGCTGGCGGTGTACTGCACCAGCTGGACCTTCTTCGGCGCCGTCGGCCAGGCCGCCGACCAGCTGTGGTCGTTCCTGCCGATCTATGTCGGCCCCGTGCTGCTGATGCTCTTCGCGCCCTGGGTGCTGCAGAAGATGATCATGATCAGCAAGCAGGAGAACATCACCTCCATCGCCGACTTCATCGCCGCGCGCTACGGCAAGTCCCAGGCGCTGGCGGTCGTGGTGGCGCTGATCTGCGTGGTCTGCGTGCTGCCCTACATCGCCCTGCAGCTCAAGGGCATCGTCCTCGGGGTGAACCTGCTGATCGGCGCCGGCCCCGACTCCACCGGCATTCGCGCCCAGGACACGGCGCTGATCGTCTCGTTGATCCTCGCGCTGTTCACCATCGTCTTCGGTACCCGCAACCTGGACGTCACCGAGCACCACCGCGGCATGGTGCTGGCCATCGCCTTCGAGTCGCTGGTCAAGCTGACCGCCTTCCTCGCCGTCGGCATCTTCGTCACCTACGGCCTCTACGACGGCTTCGGCGACCTGGTGGACAAGGCCCGCGTCGCCCCGCAGCTCAACGAATACTGGAAGGAAACCGTGCACTGGCCGGCCATGCTGCTGCAGACCGGCGTGGCGATGACCGCGATCATGTGCCTGCCACGGCAGTTCCACGTGCTGGTAGTTGAGAACATCGAGCCGCGCGACCTGAACCTGGCGCGCTGGGTGTTCCCGATCTACCTGGTGCTGGCCGCCCTTTTCGTGGTGCCGATCGCCCTGGCCGGGCAGATGCACCTGCCGGCGGGCGTGATGCCCGATTCCTTCGTGATCAGCCTGCCACTGGCCGAAGCCCACCCGGCACTGGCGCTGCTGGCCTTCATCGGCGGCGCCTCGGCGGCCACCGGCATGGTCATCGTCGCCAGCGTGGCGCTGTCTACCATGGTCTCCAACGACATGCTGCTGCCGTGGCTGCTGCGCCGCAAAGGTGAAGCCGAGCAGCCCTTCGAGGTGTTCCGCCACTGGCTGCTGACTGTGCGCCGGGTGAGCATCGCGCTGATCCTCCTGCTGGCCTACGTCAGCTATCGACTACTCGGCTCCACCGCGAGCCTGGCCACCATCGGCCAGATCGCCTTCGCCGCCATCGCCCAGCTCGGCCCGGCGATGATCGGTGCGCTGTACTGGAAGCAGGCCAACCGCCGCGGCGTATTCGCCGGTCTGGCCGCCGGTTCCTTCCTCTGGGCCTATACCCTGGTGCTGCCGGTGGTCGCCAAGGGCCTGGGCTGGCCGCTGGAAACCTTCCCTGGCCTGGCCTGGCTCGCCGGCCGCCCGTTCGGCCTGTCCATCGAACCGCTGACCCTGGGCGTGCTGCTCTCGCTGATCGGCAACTTCGCGCTGTTCGGGCTGGTCTCGGTGTTCTCCCGCACCCGCGTGTCGGAGCACTGGCAGGCCAGCCGCTTCATCGGCCAGGAAATCTCGCAGAAGCTCAGCTCGCGCTCGATGCTCGCGGTGCAACTGGAAGACCTGCTGATGCTCGCCGCGCGCTTCGTCGGCGAGGAGCGCGCGCGGCAGAGTTTCATCCGCTTCGCCTACCGCCAGGGCAAGGGCTTCACCCCCAGCCAGAACGCCAACGACGAATGGATCGCCCACACCGAACGCCTGCTCGCTGGCGTGCTCGGCGCCTCGTCCGCACGCGCCGTGGTGAAGGCCGCCATCGAAGGCCGCGAGATGCAGGTGGAGGACGTGGTGAAGATCGCCGACGAAGCCTCCGAAGTACTGCAGTTCAACCGCGCGCTGCTGCAGGGCGCCATCGAGAACATCACCCAAGGCATCAGCGTGGTCGACCAGTCGCTGCGTCTGGTCGCCTGGAACCACCGCTATATCGAACTGTTCGAGTACCCGGACGGGCTGATCTACGTCGGCCGGCCCATCGCCGACATCATCCGCTACAACGCCGAGCGCGGCCTGTGCGGGCCGGGTGACCCGGACCTGCACGTCGCCAAGCGCCTGTACTGGATGCGCCAGGGCACGCCGCACACCTCCGAGCGGCTGTTCCCCAACGGCCGGGTGATCGAGCTGATCGGCAACCCGATGCCTGGCGGCGGTTTCGTCATGAGCTTCACCGACATCACCAATTACCGCGACGCCGAGCAGGGCCTGAAGGACGCCAACGAAGGCCTGGAGCAGCGCGTGCAGGAGCGCACCTTCGAGCTGTCGCAGCTGAACCAGGCGCTCACCGAGGCCAAGGGCACGGCCGAGGCGGCGAACCAGTCGAAATCTCGCTTCCTCGCCGCGGTCAGCCACGACCTGATGCAACCGCTGAATGCCGCGCGGCTGTTCTCCGCCGCCCTCGCCCATCAGGAAAAACTGCCCGAGGAGGCCACCGAACTGGTGCGCCACCTGGACTCGTCGCTGCGCTCGGCGGAAGACCTGATCACCGACCTGCTGGACATCTCGCGGCTGGAAGGCGGCCGCGTCAGCGCCGACGTCGCGGCCTTCCCGCTGAGCAACCTGTACGACACCCTCGGCGTGGAATTCCGCGTGCTGGCCCAGGAGCACGGCATCGACTTCCACGTGCGCGGCAGCAAGCTGCGCGTGGAGAGCGACATCAAATTGCTGCGCCGCGTGCTGCAGAACTTCCTCACCAATGCCTTCCGCTACGCCAAGGGCCACGTGCTGCTCGGTGTACGCCGTGAGGCTGGCCATCTGCGCCTGGAAGTCTGGGACCACGGTCCAGGCATTCCGCCGGACAAACTGCAGGTGATCTTCGAGGAATTCAAACGCCTGGACAGCCACCAGACCCGCGCCGAGAAGGGCCTGGGTCTGGGCCTGGCCATCGCCGACCGGCTGTGCAAGGTACTCGGCCACCGCCTGCAAGTGCGCTCCTGGCCGGGCAAGGGCAGCGTGTTCAGCGTCAGCGTGCCACTGGCTCGCCAACCCGCCCCGGCGCCACTGAACGGGCACAAGGTGGAAACCCCGGAACAGCTCAACGGCGCGCAGGTGCTCTGCGTCGACAACGAAGACAGCATCCTCACCGGCATGAACAGCCTGCTGACCCGCTGGGGCTGCCGCGTGCTCACCGCACGCAGCCGCGAGGAATGCCAGGCCCTGCTGGACGGCGATGCTCGCCCGCAACTGGCGCTGATCGACTACCACCTGGACGACGGCGAACTGGGCACCGACCTCATGGCCTGGCTGCGCACCCGCCTGGGCGAGCCGGTGCCAGGCGTGGTGATCAGCGCGGACGCCCGCCCCGAACTGGTGGCGCAGATCCACGCGGCCGGGCTGGATTTCCTGCCCAAGCCGGTGAAGCCGGCGGCGCTGCGGGCGTTGTTGAGTCGGCATCTGAGCCTGAGATAATTCGTCTAGCCGCGCCTTGGCAGCGGCGTCGGTTCGCGAGCAAGCTCGCTCCTACAGTCAGCCCTAACTTCAAGTGGCTTTTTGTAGGAGCGAGCTTGCTCGCGAACCCGCCCCAAACCAGCAGCCAGCGATACTTCACGCCACCCTCCCCCGCCACTGCAACAACACCACCCCGGCAATGATCAACCCGATGGCCAGATAACCTTCCGGCGACAACCGCCGCACCGCAAATCCCGCCCAGCCGAACTGGTCGCACAGCGCCGACATCAGCATCTGCCCCGCCACCACGCAGGCGAGGAACGTTGCCGCGCCCAACTGCGGCGCCAGCATCACCGCCACCGTCAGATACGCCGCACCGAACAGCCCACCCAGCCAACCCCACCAGGGCGTGGCGGCAATTCCGGCGGCGGCCGGGAGCGGCACGCGAAACGCGAGTAGCGCAATGATCACCGCCGCCAGGCTGACACCCAGGGAGGTCAGGCTGGCACTCAGCGGATGACCCAACTGGCGCCCCAGCAACGAGTTGCTGCCCGCCTGCAAGGCAACCAGCGCGCCCACAGCGATGGCAGGCAATAACAGAAGCAGTTTCGACATCGAAGATTCTCCATGGCTTGTCGATGGGGCTCAGCTTCTGCTATCCATCCAGCGCATGGAAATGAATGATTGGTACAACCTGAATGCACTCGATTCATGACTTGCGCCGCATCGATCTCAACCTGCTGGTGATCCTCGACGCCCTGCTGGAAGAGCGCCATGTCTCCCGCGCCGCCGAGCGGCTGGCCATGACCCAGCCGGCGGTGAGCCACGCGCTGAACCGCCTGCGCGACCTGCTGGATGACCCGCTGTTGGTGCGCGCCGGCAACCAGATGCAGCTGACCCGCCGCGCCTTCGAGCTGGCTGGCCCGCTGCGGGAAATCCTCGGTGGCGTCCGTCGGCTGGTACTGGGCGATGATTTCGATCCGGCCCACGCCGAGCTGGAGCTACGCCTGGGCATGTCCGATTACGGCGCCTGGGTGGTGTTGCCGAGGCTGTTGCCGGTCCTGCGTCGCGAGGCGCCGGGCATTCACCTGGACGTCCGCCAGGCTTCGCGCGGGGGCATGGCCGAGCAGGTGGCGAGTGGCGAGTTGGATGGCGCCCTCGGGGTCTTCCCGATGCTGCCGGAAGGGCTGCGCGTGCAACGCCTGTTCGAGGAACGCTTTGTCTGCCTGTGCTCGCGCGAAACCCTGGGCGGCCGCAAGCGCCTGGACCTGGAAGACTACCTCGCCGCCCCGCACCTGCGGGTCGCCCTGCAGCAGAGCCCAGCGGAAGAGATCGACAGCCATCTGGAAAAACTCGGCCGGCGCCGTCAGGTGGCCTCTACCGTGCCGCATTTCAGCGTGGCGCCCAGCCTGTTGGCGGGTACCGATCTGGTGCTGACGATTGCTGCGCGGATGCTGCCGGACGATCTCGAAAGCCACGGCCTGGCCAGCTTCGAGCCGCCGCTGAAACTGGCACCGTTCGATTTCGTGCAGATCTGGTCGGAGGCCAGCGAGGACGACCCGGCGCGGCGCTGGCTGCGTGGCAAGCTGGCCCAGGCAGCCAGCTGACCGCCTATTCCGGGGTTTCCAGGCGACGGAGGATTTCCCCGACGCGCTCGCCGAGCATCTCGTTGGCCGAGCGCTTCAGGCCTCGCGCCAGCTCCACCAGCACCACCTGTTCGGCCACGGGACGCAAGCGCTGGAAGACTTCGGCAAGGCGCTCCAGATCGGCCGCGCCGGGCAGCAGGTCGGCACCGGGCTTGTCCACCAGATGGGTCACCACCAGGCGCACGATGCCAGCGGCCAGGTGTTCCGTATCGCTGCGCAATACAGCCAGATGATCCAGCAACGACGCCAGCGGAATACCCGCACGGTAGAGTTCGACACCGGCATTGAACAGACGCGGACTGGGAATGCTGATGCGCTCCCCATCGAAAGCGAGCAGCCCTTGCGCCAGCGCCTGGTCGATCACTGCGTCGTTCAGCTCATCGCCAAACAACGCCTGCAGGTCGTTGAACTCGATGCTGCCGGGCGATTCCAGGTTCCATGGCCCGACGATGGCTTCGTCGAGGCCGAGCACATGGTCCAGGTCATGGCCGCTTTCCCAGCTCTGCAGCAGCTCCTTGATATTGGCGATGTTGTAGCCGCGCTCCAGCAGCCGGTTGATCAGCCGCAGGCGGCGCAGGTGGCTGGCGAAATACACCCCGGCGCGGCCCCGGCGCTCGGGCGGCGGCAGCAGGCCACGATCCTGGTAGGCGCGCAGGTTGCGTACCGTGGTGCCGCCCTCGCGGGCCAGTTCATCCACGGAATACTCGCGCTCGTCTTCCAGCGCGGAAGGCGCGTCGTCCGGGCGCTGCAGCAGGCGCTGCAGGAGGTTCAGGGGTGTGCTCATGGCCGGATGATAGCCATCGACGTGCCCGCGGAACAATCGGAAGGATTAATCCTTCGGTGATCCCCTTCTCATCCCCGAAGCCCAACCAAAGACGGGAACTGCACCCACCGGATTCCCCGCTCCCGCCCACAACCCGCGCCGCTAGCAGCTCCCCGCTCCGGTAACACTCCAGGCCCGCGACGCACGCATGGCGCAATGGCAACCGATGGGTCAGCATCGATCGTGACATCGCCCGATGTAACGATAACAACAACCAGCCTGGAGAAAGTCATGTCCCAAGGCGCCTGGGTGCCCACCCCCGAAGACCTGCGGCACTTCCGCGAGATTCAGCAACTGGCCTACCGCTGCTGCGAAACCATTGCCGGCGAACTGCGCCCGGGCATCAGCGAGCGCGAGACCGCCGCGCTGATGAAGACCTGGCTGCTCGATCACGGCGTGCGCGACTGGTTCCACCAGCCCTTCGCCTGGTTCGGCAGCCGCACCTCCTTCAAGGGCTTCGACGGCCTGCGCCACCTGGGCGGCTTCAACCTGGCCTTCTACCCCGGCAAACAACGTCTGGAGGAAGGCATGCCCTTCATCCTCGACTGCGCGCCGACCCTGGGCGCCTACACCGCCGACGTCGGCTACTCCGGCGCACTGGGCCACAACCTGCTGGTGGAGCGCCTGATGGACGACCTGCTGGCACACCGCAACCTGATCGTCGAACAAGTGCGCCAGCGCCTGCCGCTGGCCGAGGTCAGCCAGTCGGTGGACCGCCTCTGCCACCGCCAGGGCACCCTGCCGCGGCACAAGGCCTATCCCTTCGAAGTGCTGGCGCACCGCGTGGAAAAACTCGGCGCGCGCAACACCGGCCCTTCGGTCGCGCGCTTTGGCGTGCGCAACATCGCCACGCTGATGAAGAACGCCCTGATCACCGGCCGCCGCGAGGGTTGGTCGCCGCTGTGGTCGAGCAATGATCGTTCGCAACATGCGCCCACGCCCGGCCTCTGGGCCGTCGAGCCGCACCTGGGCCTGCGCGGCGTGGGCGCCAAATTCGAGGAGCTGCTGGTGGTCACCGAGGGCGACGCCTATTGGCTCGACGACGACCTGCCCCACGTGCGCCGCTGGACCGAGCGCGGCCTGATCAGCGCCCCGGCGCGGCGGGAGGTGGCATGAACGCCATGCTGGAGAAGACCCTGCCGGCGCCGGAACGGCTGGACGTGCAGTCCGGCAACGTACGCCTGGCCGTCTGGCGCTGGGGCGAGGCGCACCTGCCGATGGTGCTGTTCGTCCACGGCTACCCGGACAACCATGAAACCTGGCTGCCGCTGATCCGCCACCTCTCGGGGCGCTTCCAACTGGTGGCCTACGACGTGCGCGGCGCCGGCGAATCGGACAAGCCGCGCAAGACCCGCGACTACCGCCTGGAACTGCTCAGCCAGGACCTCAAGGCCGTGCTCGATGCCGTCAGCCCGCAGCGCGCGGTGCATCTGGTGGCCCACGACTGGGGCTCGATCCAGACCTGGGAAAGCGTCACCGATCCACAACTGCGCGCCCGCATCGCGTCCTATACCAGTGTCTCCGGTCCCTGCCTGGACCACGTCGGTTTCTGGATGCGCGACCGCCTGCGCCGCAAGACGCCGCGCGCGCTGCTGCAGATGGCCAGCCAGCTGCTGCATTCCTGGTACATCTACTACTTCCACCTGCCGCTGCTGCCTTCGCTGTCCTGGCGCTTCGGCGCGGCGAAGGCGTGGCCGCAGTACCTGCGCAAGGTCGAAGGCATCCGCAACCCGGTGCGCAACCCGCACCAGGCCAGCGATGGCGAGCACGGCGTGAAGCTCTATCGGGCCAACTTCATCACCTCGATCTTCAAGCCGCGCAAGCGCCACACCGAGGTGCCGGTGCAACTTATCGTGCCGACCCGCGACCGCTATGTCGGCCAGCAACTCTTCCAGCAGCTCTCGCTGTGGGCGCCGCGCCTGTGGCGCCGCGATGTCACTGCTGGACACTGGCAACTGCTCGCCGAACCGGCCCGGCTGGGCAAGTGGATCGACGAATTCGTCAGCCATATCGAGGGCGGCGAAGCCCCGCCGGAGCTGCAGCGCGCGGCACTGAAGCCCGGCGCCGGCCCCTTTGCCGGCAAGCTGGTGGTGGTCACTGGCGCGGGCGGCGGTATCGGCCGCTCGACCCTGCTGAGCTTCGCCGAACGCGGCGCCAGCGTGCTGGCCGCGGATATCGACCCGGCCGCTGCCGAACGTAGTGCCGAGCTGGCCCGCGCAGTCGGCGCCACGGCTCACAGCTATTGCGTGGACGTGGGCGACAGCGCCGCCATGGAGCGCTTCGCGCAGTGGGTGAAGAGCAGCCTCGGCGTGCCCGACGTGGTGGTCAGTAACGCCGGCATCGGCATGGCCGGGCCGATGCTCAAGACCACCCCGCAGGAATGGGAGCGCCTGCTGCGCATCAACCTGTGGAGCGTGATCGACGGTTGCCGGTTGTTCGGCAAGCAGATGGTCGAGGCCGGGAAGCCGGGGCACCTGGTCAACGTCGCCTCCGGCGTGGCTTTCGCGCCGTCACGCAACTACCCGGCCTACGCCACCAGCAAGGCCGCGGTGCTGATGCTCAGCGAGTGCCTGCGCGCCGAACTGGCGGGCAATGGCATCGGCGTCAGCGCCGCCTGCCCGGGCTTCGTCGATACCGGCATCGTCCAGGCCACGCGCTTCGCCGGCCTGGATGACGAACAACAGGCGAAACACCGTGCCAAGGTGCAGCGCTTCTACCGCCGGCGCCGCCTCAGCCCGGACACCGTCGGCGAACGCATCGCCCGCGCGGTGGAACGCAACCTGCCGGTGGTGAAAGTCGGCAGCGAAGTGCACCTGGGCGCCCTGCAATGGCGCTTCATGCCCTGGCTGTCGCGCCTGTTCGCCCGCCTCAATCTCACTGCCTGAGAACTGCCATGAACGACCATCATCACAAGCTTGTGCAACGCAAGGTGCAGTTCGACTACACCGATTCGCCGCTGCACTGGATTCCCGGCGAGCCCGAGGCGTCCCATGCGATCAACGTCATCCACATGATGCTGCCGGCGGGCGAGCTGTGGTTCTGCCGGCTGTACAACAAGGCACTGCCCTTCGTGAAGGAAGGCCGGCTGCGCGAGGATGTGCAGGGTTTTATCCGCCAGGAAGCCATGCACGCCCGCGCCCACTCGGGTGCCTTGGAGCGTTACCTGAATCACCACGGCATCGACTCCACACGCTATCTGAAGGTCATGGACTACCTGTTCGAACAACTGCTCAGCGACACGCCGCTGGGCACTGAACTGTTCAACCGCACACCCTGGCTCAAGCGCTGGTGGATCGGCCAGCGCTGCGCCATCGTCGCCGCGGTGGAGCACTTCACTTGCATCCTCGGCAAGTGGATTCTCGAAGCCGATGCGCTGGACCGCGCCAAGGCCGATCCCGTGCTGCTCGACCTGTTCCGCTGGCACGGCGCCGAGGAAGTAGAACACCGCAATGTCGCCCATGACCTGCACGTGCACCTGGGCGGCACCTTCGTCAGCCGGCAGCTGTGGATGTTCGTGGTGTGGCCGCTGATCATCTATCTGTTCGCCTTCGGCACCCGCACCCTGTCGCGGCAGGACCCGACCATCGCCAAACCACGCTCCTTCGCCGCGATCTGGCGCGATGGCTCGAAGTCCGGCGTGCTGCCGAAGATCAGCTCCCTGGCCACCAGCTTCCTGCGCTACTTCAAGCCCTGGTACCACCCGGACCACGAGGCCAACACCCAGGAAGCGCTGGACTACCTGGCCCGTTCGCCGGCCGCCAGCCGGGCCGCGCGCGCTTCGTAGCGCCTGTCGGCGCGCCCGCGCAGTGGATGCGCGGCGCACGTCAATCGCATACTGCGGCATCCGTTACTCCACTCAGGGATGCCGCCGTATGCCGATGGGAACCTATCCGCTTCACCCCGCCCTTTCCTCCCGCGTGGAGCGCCTGCCAGAGCAGGTGGACGTGGTCATCGCTGGCAGCGGCATCATGGGCTGCGCCACCGCCTGGCAGCTCGCCGGCCGGGGCCTGAGCGTACTGGTGCTGGACAAGGCCGGGATCGCCAGCCAGCAATCCACCCGCGCCTGGGGCTTCGTCCGCCAGCAGGCGCGCGATCCGGCGGAAGTGCCGTTGATGATGGCGGCGATTCCGCTGTGGGAACGCCTGGAAGAAGAACTGCAACTGCCGCTGGAATGGCGCCAGGGCGGCTGCCTGTACCTGGCCGAAACACCCGAGCAGCAGCGCAAGTACGAAGACTGGCTGAAGGTCGCCGCCAACTTCGACCTCGGCACCCGACTGCTGAGCCGCGCGGAAGTCGCGCAGTTGATGCCGGCCCTGAGCGACCCGGCACTGGGCGCCCTCTACACCGCCAATGACGGCCAGGCCGAGCCGCGCCGCGTGGCGCCCGGCTATGCGCTGCGTGCCATTGAGCGTGGCGCCGTGTTCGTCGAAGGCTGCGGCGTCACCGGCATCGACCGCGCCGCCGGCGCCGTCTGCGGCGTACAAACCGAACGCGGCTATGTGAAAACCCGACACCTGCTGATCTGCGCGGGCGCCAGCAGTTGGCGCCTGGTGCAGAGCCTCGGCCTGGAACTGCCGCAACAGGCCGTACGTTGCACCGTTTCGCGCACCAGCCCCGGCCCGGGCGTGGGCGCTCAAAGCTTCATCGGCCACGGCATCGGCTTCCGCCAGCGTGCCGATGGCAGCATCAACCTCGCTGACGAAACCCAGGCCGACATCGACCTGAACCTCGACTACCTGCGCGGCGTCAGGCACTACCTGCCAAACCTGCCGGAGCACCGCGCGGGCTTCTCCTTCAAGCTCAACGGCGCGTTGTTCCACGACTTGCGCCAGCGCCTGCCCGGTTCGGAAAGGAGCGTGAACGGCCCGGTACTCGGCGAGCGCGATCCGCAGGTAAAGGCAAACACCGCGCGTGTCTTCACGGCACAGCAGAATCTGGCGAAAGCCTTCCCGGCACTACGCGATGTGAAAGTCGTGGAAAGCTGGGCGGGACTGATCGACGTGCTGCCCGATGGCATTCCGGTGCTCGATGCACCCGCGCAAGTACCCGGACTGCTGATCGCCACGGGCTTCTGCGGCCACGGCTTCGCCATGGGGCCGATCGCCGGCCAACTGATGAGCCAGTGGATACACAAGGGCGATCCCGGAATGGACCTGCACGCCTTCCGGCTGCAGCGATTCGCCGATGGCACGGCGGGCAAGCCCTACTCGCTGTTCTGACGGAGCGCATACGCCCCACCGCGGAAACAACGCCGGGCTCTTCGTAGGAGCGAGCTTGCTCGCGAACAGGACCCGTCGGCCACATGGATGTGTACGAGAGATAGGGGTTCGCGAGCAAGCTCGCTCCTACAGGTCCGTTTGCAAGCCGGGCCTACTCGCCCTCTTCCACCAGCGGCGCATCGTCACTCAATGCCCGCTCCAGCCACTCCGTCGGCAGGTTCTTGCTCGCCCGCGCCCCCAGCAGTTTTACCTGCTCGGCGCGGCTGATCAGGTTGCCGCGCCCTTCGCAGAGCTTGTTGCGCGCAGCGGCGTAGGTCTTGTCCAACTGCTGCAGGCGGGTCCCCATCTCATCCAGGTCCTGCACGAAGAGCACGAACTTGTCGTACAGCGCCCCGGCGCGCTCGGCGATCTCGCGGGCGTTCTGGTTCTGCCGCTCCTGGCGCCACAAGCTGTCGATCACCCGCAGCGTGGCCAGCAGGGTGGTCGGGCTGACGATCACGATGTTGCGTTCGAAGGCCTCCTGGAACAGGTTCGGCTCGGCCTGCAGTGCCGCCGAGAAAGCCGCTTCGATCGGCATGAACAGCAGCACGAAGTCGAGGCTGTGCAACCCTTCCAGGCGTCGGTAATCCTTGCCGGACAACCCCTTCACATGGTTGCGCAGTGACAGCACATGGGCCTTGAGCGCCTGCTGGCGAATCACCTCGTCCTCGGCGGCAATGAACTGCTGGTAAGCCGTCAGGCTGACCTTGGCGTCCACCACCACCTGCTTGTCGCCGGGCAGGCGGATCAGCACGTCCGGCTGGAAGCGCTCGCCATCCGGCGCACGCAGGCTGACCTGGGTTTCATACTCGCGGCCCTTCTCCAGGCCGGCGTGTTCCAGCACGCGTTCGAGCACCAGCTCACCCCAGTTGCCCTGGGTCTTCTGACCCTTGAGTGCGCGCGTCAGGTTGGTGGCTTCCTCGCCCAGGCGCAGGTTCAACTGCTGCAGGCGCTCCAGCTCCTTGGTCAGCGAGAAGCGCTCACGGGCCTCGGCCTGATAGCTCTCTTCCACGCGCTTCTCGAAGGACTGGATGCGCTCCTTGAGCGGGTCGAGTAACTGCCCCAGGCGCTGCTGGCTCGACTCGGCAAAACGCTGCTCGCGTTCGTCGAAGATCTTCCCGGCCAGCTCGGCGAACTGCGCCCGCAGATCGTCTCGCGCCGATTGCAGGTCGCCCAGTCGTTGCTGGTGATTGTCCTGCTGCTCGCGCAGCTCGGCGGAGAGCGCCGCGTGCTCGGCGGAAAGACGGCGCAGCTCGGTTTCCTTGTCGGCGCGCTCGGCCTGCCAGTCTTGCTCGGCGTTACCCAGGCGGGCCCGCTCCTCCTTGCCCAGTTCAACTTCGCGGCGTAGCGCCGCCGCCTCGGCGGAGAGTTCGCCGTGCCGGCCACTCAAGCGCTGGAAAGCATCACGATCCGCCTCAGCCCGCGCGGACAGCCCGTCCTGCGCCAGTTGCGCCGTCGCCAGCCGCTCGCGCAGCAGGGTCGCCTCCTGCTCCACCTCCACCCTTCGCGCTTGCAGACGCCAGGCAAGCGCAGCCATGGGCAGCAATCCGGCGAGCGCACCGATCAACAGGGCGGACAGATCGAGGGGCATGCAGGACTCCGAGGTGTGGCAAAGGATCGCGCCAGTCTACCAGCCGCTCGCCGGGAGCGGCCTCGTCCGCCGTAAAGGCCCTGGCACAAGGCTCCTGAGCAAGCGCTCGGGACAATCCACAGAAGCTGTGGATAACTCGGTGGAGAACTTGCTGAAAACCGCCCATACCCCCAGTGAACTGGGGCCGTGTGACAGATTGGTGATTTTTTCACCAATCAAAATTCTCTTTATTTTTCAATAAGTTAAAAAACGCAAGGAAATTCAGAGGGTGGCCAAGTGCAATGTTTCGGGGGCTTGACAGAGTGCGTCAGCATTGTGCACAAGTGCGCGCCACGCAGCAGCCGACCGCCCCGTTTCAGGGCAGTGGATAAGAAGTGTTCTCAGGCAGGTAGTGCTTGCTGCCGGGCAATGCACGGGTCGGAAGTTCCGTTTTCCGACGCCGATGCCCGGCAAACTTCAGGCGATCTGAACCTGGCGCCGTGGCACACGCTGCGGCCGGACGATGCGAGGTGGTTCGGGAAGCTGAATCGCCAACTGCTCCGCGGCGCAGACCCGCGCATAAATACGCTCGGCCGAACTGCGGCTCTTGCAGTCATAGAAGAATTGATTGAGGTACACACGCCAGCGACGATCGTCGCTGGGATGGACAGCTATCCGTATATCCATGGTCTGGCACTCCCTGCTTGGCCATCCCGCAACATACACCGCACAACATGACGCGTAAGTGGCGAAACGATGAACGGTCAGGCCGGATGGGGCAGCCTATCGTCCACCAGGTACTGCTCGCGGCGGTAAATGCGTGGGCTGTCGGGCACCTGGGCATGCTTGAAGGCGACATACTCCGAAGTCGTCTCGCAGAGCCAGGGCATCAGGTTGCGCGGGCGCTTCTCGGTAAAGGCTGAGGGCACGAACAACGCCACATTGATGCCTCCCTGCGGACAACGCGCCGAACGATATTCGAAAGCCTCCACCCCCGCATCGCGCATCGCACTGCCCATCCCCTGAGTCACGCTGTAATCCTGTGGATCGAGCAGGGCCGCGTGCTCGCGGAACGGCGGCAGGTGCAGCCGCACGCCCTTCTGTACCTGGAAGCGCGCCTCGAAGGAAGCGTGCTCGGAAAGGATCCGTCCACTGGGCGGCGGCGTGGCCATCCCCTCCCACAGCACGAAGCGGTAGAACGCCGATTCCGCCATCGCCGTTTCCAGCTTGAGCGCGCCGTAGAACAGGCTCGGCTCATGGCGCCGACCAAAGCGCGAGCCCCAGCGCAGCGGCGGGTAGCGGAACGGTGTCTTCAGCAGGTAATGCAGTGGCTCAGCGCTGGACGGCATGCGCGGTTTGCTGGTTTCCAGCAACTCCTCCAGCAGAGCCTGCTCTTCCAGAGTGTCCACCAGTTGCAACGTCGCCACCTGGCCCTGGCTCTCCACCAGTCGCACCAGGCGCCCACGGATGGGCGCAACAACCGAGTCCTCATACTTCGCCCACAGACGAGCGCCGGCTTCGAAGGACATTCAGACCTTGCCCCGGATGGCGTCCAGGTACTCGACCACTGCGACCAGCCCCTGCACCCGCTCCATCAACTGCAGCGGCACACCGCCCAGGTGGCGGTTCTCGGTGCGCAGGAAGTGGCGCATGTCCTCATGATTGCCGCCGAACAGAGCGAACAGCGCACGGTAGATGCGCACCAGCAGCAACGCCAGCTCGCCGGTCTTGCTGTCCACGCGCAGGCCATTCTGCTTCCAGCGGCTCACCGCGCTGCGGTCCACACCGACGATGGCAGCCAGCTCCTGCTGTGTCATCGCCAGGTGCTCGCGGGCAGTCAACACCGCCTTCGCGAGGACAGTATCGGCAGCCGGGTTTTCCTTCAGCAGTGCGCTCATGGCAAAGCTCCAACAAGTGCATTTGCTGCAAACATATCACCAAATGCTGTAACCACACAAAGACTGCAGTGCTCGAAAAGTCACCTGCCGCCCTCCCCCAGCAGCCCCGTATCAAAGCGCTGACAAAGCAGAGAATTTCTTTACCGAACATTTACTTAGGCTTGGCATTCATTGACCCGACGACGCGGTCTCATGAAGTACCCGGATCGTCCGGGAGATGAAAGCAGGAATCACGCACCGGCAACGCCGGCTGCGCCAGGAGAAACACCATGAAGAAGTCTGTCGCCCTGTTCTGTGCCGCCCTGATGCTCGGCAGCCCGCTGGCGAGTTTCGCCCAGCCGGGGGGCGGCCCGGACTATGGTCCGAACCATCCGGATAATCGACCGCCGCAACAACAGCAGCGGCCGCCCCAGCAGCAACAGCAACGGCCGGACCAGCAACAGCACTATCAACAACGGCCCCAACAGCAACAGCAGCCTCACGGCAACTACAACCAGGGGCGCAATGGCCACGCGGATCCGCGCTACTACAGGAACCCGGACTACCGCCCTCAGGCCGGCATGCCCGTGCCCCACCGTGACTGGCGCCGCGGCGTGATCGTGGAGCCGAACTATCGCGGCGACCGCTATTGGGTCACCGACTGGCAAGCGCGCCACCTGTACGCACCGCCGCGCGACCATCGCTGGCTGTACGTCAACGGCGATTACATCCTGGTGGCCATCGCCAGCGGGTTGATCGTCAACATCCTGGCCGGCTATTAATCCACGTCAGGCGCTGGCGCTGAGCATCGAGCCGGCGCCACTGCCACCAGCCCTGCGGATCGCCTCGGCCAACGCCGCGGCGGTCTGCTGCATGGCCGCACTGGTACTGGCGATGCGGCTCTGCAGGGCCATCAGCGCCGCGGTGCGCTCGGCATCCGAGGAATAGTGACGCTTCTGTGCGTCGGCCAGCTCCCGCTGCTCCTGCTGCAACTGCTTCTGCAATTCCTTCAGGCGCTTCTGCAATTGCTCAACGGTGGTGCTGGCCTTGCCGGAACTGGCGGAGCTGCTGCTCTTCTCGCTTTGCGCCGTTCCGCCGGCCTGCAGACGCGGGCTGCCGGAGCCTTCATTGGCACTGTCGGCCTGCGTACTCGTGGTGGTTGAAGTGGCAACGCGTAGCTGACTGGCGAAAGCCTGGTTCGCCGAGGTAATCGAAAGGCTCATGCCGGATGTCCTTTGTACCGGGAATTCAGCCGCTCTATCGGCTGCTGCCGGAAAATCTTGAAAGCGCCTTCGCAGGGCTGGGCAAAGGCCCTAGGATAGGCGGCTTTATTTCCAGCCCGCCGCCATGGACAAGAAACGCGCCTACCAACTGATCCTCGCCCGCCTCGCCGAAGACCTGAAGGTCGCCGTGCGCGCCGCCCGGACGGCCCACGAGACCGCGACCCACGAGGAAAACATCGCCGAGAACAAGTACGACACCCTCGGTCTGGAAGCGGCCTACCTCGCTGCCGGCCAATCACGGCGCGTGGAAGAGATCCGCCAGGCCCTGTCGCTGTTCGAAAACCTTCAATTGCGCGATTTCGACGAGGAACAGGGCATCCAGACCAGCGCCCTGGTGCAGCTGATCAACGAGCGCGACCAGCAGCGCTGGGTATTCCTCGGCCCGGACGGAGCCGGCCTCAAGGTGCAGCACGAAGGCACCGAAATCCTGGTCATCACCACCCGCGCCCCACTGGGCAGTGCCCTGCTTCAGCGCCACCCCGGCGATGAAGTCGAAGTGGGAACCGGCAGCGCACGCCAGCGCTATGAAATCCTCGACGTCTGTTGACGCTTGCGCCCTGCAAAGCAGCAGTCGAGCGCATCGATGAAAAATCTGAGCGGAACAGACAATACCCGGCACGCGGACTGACGCAGACTAAGCTTCAAGGCCACACCCACTCCCGGCCTCAAGGAGAAGCATCATGCTGTTCAACTGGTCCGAGTACGTCCCCGCCGTGAAAAAAGCCTTCGGCGCCCTGGGCAAGAAACACCCGAAAATGATCGCCGCCTACCAGGCCCTGGAAGCCGCCGCCGCTGACGGCGACGCCCTGGATGCCAAGACCCGCGAACTGATTGCCATCGCCGTAGCCATCACAACCCGCTGCGACGGCTGCATCGGCGTTCACGCCGAGGCTGCCCGCAAGGCTGGCGCCACCGAAGCCGAGATCGCCCAGACCCTGGCCACCGCCATCTCGCTCAATGCCGGCGCCGCCTACATCTACTCCCTGCGCGCCCTCGAAGCCTACGAGTCTGCCGCCGCTCCGAAATGAGCCCTGCACCCGTGGCGCTTCGGCGCCGCGGGCCTGCCTCTTTCCCTTGAGGGGTGCGATGGGTTATCTGTGCTGCTCAGCCAACCAAAGCCGTTGCCCATGCCCCAGCCTACCCTCAGCTTCTGGAAACTCACCCTAGCCATCGCCGTCGGCATCTGGCTCGGCTGCCTGGCCGTCGCCACCACCGCGTGGCTGGCCTGGCGCAACACTCCGCTCGCTCTCGTCCCCCACCTCGCTCCATCATCAACGCCAACACCCACGGCGCCCCCGCCAACCCGCAGCAACGAAGAAATGTTCCAGCAATACCTGCAACGCCAGCAGGCTACGCAGGAGCAGCAGAATCGTGAGCTCGAAAAAGCGGAACGGGACAAACGCTTCAACAGCGCGCCATGTCAGTTCTGGCTGCAGCAGTATCAAGCGGATCCGACGCAGAAGAATCGAGAGAAGATGGATGGGTATTGTGAGCTAGCTGGAGCTTTGGCACTACCAGGAGGGGCGGAGGATGCCGGATGAGAGCGGGCTAAACCGGGCTAGGCCGGACAACTTCTTCCGGGTATATTCCCGGAAAAGCCGGAAGGAGATTGAACCATGCCCCCTCGCTCGAAAGTTGAGCTTCTGCCGAAGAATGTGCGTGACGAGTTGGATCAGAAGCTACGAGATAACGGCTATGCCGATCTGATCGCACTGTCCCAGTGGCTGAAGCAAACGCACGGAACGTTCATCGGAAAGTCTGCGTTAGGGCAGTACTCGCTGAATCTGAAAGCCAAGGATAAGGCCGCAGTGACGATAGCAAAGGGTATGCAGGAAGACCTGAGCGACCGGGAAACCGTCGACCTACTCCTGGAGCTTGGAGCGCTGCGGGTGAAGGAGTATCGAATCCTCCGACGCCTGGAGGAGATAGGCTACACCTAACCTGGAAGAGCACGGATGCAAATAGCCCGATCTGCACTCTAGTTCCACACAAATCAGTGCCAAATATCCCGAACCCCTAAAACGGCCAAAAATGGCCGTTTTTGCATTATATGTGACCCCACGATAAAAGCCTGTGAACAGCCACTAATGCCTTGATATTCGTGGCTTTAGCGACTTTCAAGCCATACCAACAGCTTCCCATTAGGTTGAAAGAAAACGAACTTGCGCTTTCAATACGTCCGAATGTGGCCGAATATAAATAACGCTTTGATTTAGAAGTAAAAAATAGAAATCATGCCCGTCTTGATGCGCGTCACAATCGGACGCAAGATGAAAGTCTCCAACGTCCTTTTCCACCCTGTCCTTACTATCCGGTTGGACACGTTAGCCCTTGCTCTGTGCCAAACAAATCGCTAAGGTTCCCTTGTCGCTGCAAATTCAGCGGCCGGGTTTGACGGCCCGAGAAACTTGGCGCACAAGCGCCCCATCCGATAGCAGGCGCTTTTTTTATGCCTGTCATTTCGTTTTATGGTGGCTGTGCGTGGGGCACCTTCGGGTGCGCCGGGTACCAAGTTCCCGGTCCGTCAACCCGCGCACAGCTGCCACCCTTAATCGTTTGACGGCGATTGGTGGCAGCTCCAAACCAAACTTGGAGCACCACTTATGAAGAGCCATCACGCCCCCCGTCCGCTCTGTAATCGTGCCGCAGCGTTCCGCGCTATTGCTTTCGCCGCCTTGCACGCCGACTCGTCCCTCTCCGTTCGTCTTCAGCGTTACAACGCCGCCATGGCAAAGGCCCGTGCCCTGGATGCTCAGGAGGTGGCCCATGGCTAACTTCAAGCCACTAGAATCCGGCTCCCAAGGCTGTGGACGAAAGGCGGTTCTGTACGTGGATAGGCATGCAGCTCAAAGCGACCTGATGGATGCTGCCGAATGGCGACTTGGCGCAGTCCATGAGCTATTGACCTTTCTCAGCACCTGCATTGCCGAGGATGGCGGACGCCGCGATGTTGCACAGGTATCCCGTGCGCTTCTCTTGCTGGTCGACGACGCCGAAGCCCTGTTCCAAGCCGCCCGCCAAGCAGCTTGATTGCCCATGCCGGCCCAGCCAACTGGTTGGGCCGGCAGGCACATATAGAGGTGCCTATGAATACTTGGTACACCGCCCAGGAACTTGCTGGCCTGCCAGGTCTGCCCACTACACCCCGTGCGATCCGCAGCTTCGCCCTGCGCGCGTGCTGGAGTAGCCAGCGCCGGATCGGTAGCAAGGCCAGCGAATATGCCTTCGCCTCACTACCTAAAGTGACTCAGCAGGCCTTGCTGGCCAAAGCTGTGGGCGCGTCCACGTCAGCGGAAATTGCAGAGCGTGACGCGCATTCGTCGTCACGCTTAAACGATAAACAACGCTCAGTCATGGCCGCACGCCTGGCGTTCATCCGAGAGATAGAGCACCTGAGCAAAGTTACCTCGCAGCGCCAGGCCATTGCTCTGCTGCTTACTCAGGCTAAAGCAGGAGAGCTTTCCCCTTACCTGACTGAACGCCTGGAGCGTGCCAACGACCGCAAGAGCAGCGGCTGCAACCTATCCGAGCGAACGCTAAAGCGTTGGCTTGCCGACTACAGGCAGCATGGCGAGGCCGGCTTGGCACCAATTCGTCGTAAAGCCGATGTGAGCGTGCCGGAATGGGCGGCGGACTTCCTGCGCTGCTATCAGCGCCCGACCAAGCCCAGCGTAGAGGCCAGCTATGCAGAGTTTGCAGGCAAACACTCTGGCGAGCACCCGAGTATTCACCAGGTGCGCCGCTTCCTTAATAAGCTGAGCGTCGATGCTCGCGAGCTTGGCCGCTGCAGCGCTCAGGAAGGCAAAGCGCACAAGACATTCAACCGGCGCAACACGCTGAAAATGCTGCCTGGCGAGGTCTACACCGCCGACGGCCATACCTTTGATGCCGAGGTGCTGAACCCTCGCACCGGCAAACCCTACCGCCCCGAAATCACCACGGTAATAGATGTAGCTACACGCCGCGCACTTGGCTTCTCGGTCGGTGAAGCCGAGTCGCATATCGTGGTGCTCGATGCCCTGCGTGATGCCGTGCAGCGGGGCGGCATGTTCGTGATGTTCTACGTCGACAACGGGCCCGGCTACAAGAACCACACCGTCCTGGAAGTCGTAGAACGCCTGGGCGGCAGCATGATCCACGCCTTGCCTTACAACAGCCAGGCCCGTGGATTGATCGAGCGCGCCCATCAAACCATATGGGTGAACGCGGCAAAGAAGATCCCGAGCTACCTGGGTGCCGATATGGATCGGCATGCAGGCAACAAGGTGCATAAGATCACCCGGCAACAACTGCGCGACGCTGGCCGTACAAGCCTGATGCCCACCTTCGCAGAGTTCCTGGCCGGTGCAGAGGCAGAACTAGAAGCCTACAACCGGAAGCCGCACCGGGGCTTGCCCAAGATACGCGACCCACAGACATACCAGCGCCGACACATGACGCCGCAGGAAGCTTGGGATACCGCCATTGCCAAGGGTTGGAAACCACTCACGGCACCGCCCGAAGTGGTGAACGACCTGTTCCGCCCGCAGATCGTCCGCAAGACCATGCGCGGCGAAATCGCCTGGGCTGGCGAACGCTATGCACTCGATGCCCTGGCTGACCTACATGGCAAGCAGGTACGGGTTGCCTATGACGTGCGCGACGCCTCTCGGGTGTGGGTACGCACCATGAGTGGCGAGCTGATCGGCGAAGCCAAGCTGAACGGTAACGCCAGCGATTACATAGCTCCGTCGATAGTCGAGCAAGGCTATGCCAAACAGGCCAAGGGCCAGTTCAAGAAGACTGTGGCCAAGTTGGAGAACCTGACCGGCCAGCGCGTGGAGCTGGTTTCCGAAACTGTCGTTGATTACAGCCAGGAACGGCTATCCGCCGCCCGCCAACATGCGGCACGCCTGGCGGCACCTGTGCCTGATGCCTTCAGCGTACCAGGTGACGCCATGTCTCGTTATCGACTCTGGCAACGCCTTGAGGCCCGCGTGCAGGCCGGCGAAGTCATCACGGACGAAGAGGCGCTGTGGCATCAGCGCTACCCAGAGCACCCCGACTTTCAGGCTATTCGGCGCGTCTTCGAACACGCCGTGCCTGCACGGTGAGCAGGTCGAAACGGAGAAGACAATGAACGAATCGAAGATCGTACCTTTGACCAATGTGGGGCTGCTGGCCAGTGCCATAGAGCGCGCGCAAAACCGCCCCAGCAACCTGCCTGGGCTGGTGGTTATGTACGGTTCCAGCGGCCTCGGAAAAACGGTGGGCGCCAACTTCGCGGCCAACATCTACCGCGGTTACTACATCGAATGTCGGGACACCTGGACAAAGAAGGCCTTCCTTGCCGCTATCCTGAAAGAGATGGCCATCATCCCTCTGCGCACTATGTCAGAGATGGTCGACCAGATTGCCGATCAGCTCTCCCGTAGCCGCAGGCCCTTACTTATAGATGACGCGCAATACCTTCTGGATAAGGCCATCGGTAACGTTCTCTCCGATATCTACAACGCCAGCCACGGCACCATTGTGTTGATTGGTGAAGAGCGGGTGCCGCAGTCCATGCTCAAGCGCGAACGTCTGCACAATCGCGTCCTCGAATGGGTGCCCGCTCTACCTGCCACGCCTGATGATATGCGCGCCTTAGCTGACGCGAACTATCCAAACCTGCACATCCAGGACGATCTACTGCAAGACCTCTGCAAAGCAGTACGCGGCTGTCTGCGCCGCATCGTCGTCAACCTTCACCATGTGCAGTCCGAAGCCGCCGCTCTTTGCCTCGATAGCATCGGCCTGGCGCAATGGGGTGAACGTGGGTGGTTCACAGGCGATGCCCCGCTTAGAAGGAATTGAGCCATGGCTAAACCAGGACGAAAGCCCGTACACAAAGAGCAGATCCGGGGCAAGAGCAACCGGCAACGCATGTGGGAAGCCATGCGGGAAAATGCCGAAGGCTTTACCGGCTATCAGGTCGCCCGCCGCGCCAACGTCCATGACGCAACCGTGCGCAGTTACATCCAGTCCCTAGAGAAAGCCGGCTACCTGGAACGTATTGCAGGGGCAGACCACTTTGAAGAGCAGACGCTACGCCTGATAAAGGACGTGGGCATTGAAGCGCCCGCTGTAACCCGGCAAGGCAAAGCCAGTACAGCAGGCCAAGGTAATGAAGCGATGTGGCGCACCCTGCACATCCTCGGCACGCTCAGTGCCAGGCAACTAGCAGAACACGCCTCAACCAGCGTGAGCGTGTCCCTTTGGAGCGCTCGCAGCTATTTGAAGTGGTTGGCACGCGCAGGTTATGTCGAGTTGCTTGCTGACAAACCAGCAGACCGGAATACACGATATCGATTGATCCGCAGTCGTTACAGCGGCCCGCGCCCGCCGATGATTCAGCGCGGAGGCAAGCTCTACGATCCAAACCTCGGGGAAGTCGTTTTCACGCTTCCTGCATAACAAGCATCTCAGCAGCTTCCTTGCGCATTTCTGAACTGCTTGGCAGTCTTGAGCTCTCCGCCGCTTCAATTCATGGATGATGCTATGTCAAACAGACTTCCTGCCGACGCACTGGCGCAATTGG
This sequence comes from Pseudomonas sp. AU11447, assembly GCF_001672555.2. Lineage (NCBI taxonomy): Bacteria > Pseudomonadati > Pseudomonadota > Gammaproteobacteria > Pseudomonadales > Pseudomonadaceae > Pseudomonas > Pseudomonas sp. AU11447. The sequence continues at coordinate 89,607 of NZ_LZDG02000044.1, forward strand.
TCGAACTACTGAAGGAAAGTGCCGAGTCAATTATAGAAACCATGCGACTTCTACCGCAGGAGCAAGGATTCATAAATAGCGGAATGGCTTACATGATCGACCTAGAAGATCATATTTCTTCTACTGAGCGACGTGGGGACTACCGTTTAAGCTACCTACTAGAAGAGCTTGCAAAATACAACAACATTCCGCTACGCAACTTCTTTAGCAAACCACGCTTTGCCAATGGTTCATCATCTGGATACAGCGGACTGCCTATATTCGATGCAGTCGCCCTGATCATCATTCTTGAGGATCTGGGCTTTAGAGTAAATCCAAAGCCTTTAGCAACAAAACTCGCAAAAACCCTAAAGACGAAAGAAATCCTTACAGAAAGCGAACTAAGCGTCTGGTGCTACGAGAAACAGCGCAACCGTGGAAAGATAACACTCAGGTCGGACATAAACATTATGTCAGGCCCATGGCAGGAAGAGAGATTCAAAGGGGCATACGGCCATCGCTACAAATTAACGCTAGTGGACGAGAAGCCGTATCGACTCGAAGCAACAGGCCCGCTGTATAGAAATCTTAAGCCACGACAGGAAATCACCTGCGAATATTGTGGATTCTTCTATTTAAAAGGTGACTTAGAATCCAGCCTCTTACACCGCTCCGAGCACGCTAGGCTTAAGCGGATACTAGAACCAAAACCGCTGAGTCAATTCGCTAAACGCCTGCTGCATCATCCAACACCAGAGCAAGTCAACGAGAACTCTCCGCTGTGGATGCAGCATGAAGTCAGAGAACGAGCCATCAGGTTCAAACGTGAATTTCGGTACGACTTCTTACAATGGAATGGGAGCAGCACAAAGAAAGTCACATCGAACGTCCATGGCTACCTATTTTCGGACCACACGGGAACCTTCCCTCCAGGCACCATCATTGGCGCATGTGCGTTCGTCAAACGTCAGGGAGGGTGGTCACTGGACTGGATATGGGTGATACCAAGCATGAGAAGGCGTGGGGTCCTGCTGGAGCGCTGGCACGCATTTCTAGAGAGATATGGTGACTTTGATATAGAGCATCCGCTGTCCGCAGCCATGGAAGCCTTTACCTACAAGCATGGCACCCCTCAGCAACGCTCATCCCTCCCCCCGCTGCTTTAGGCACCTGCCAAGCTCAGCATCAAGAATCCACGCAGGCGCCCCATGAAGGGGCGCTAATGGATAGGCAGTACCATCGCATAACTTTTTTAAGATCGTTGATCCTGCGCAAATCTAACGCACCTCTAACGCCGTTGTTGATTGGCATTCCTGCCTCAAGTTTCTGCTCAGTCCCAAAACAGCCTTTAACCAAGGTGCTGAAGTGCTTCATATAGTGAGCTATTTCAGCAAGTGCTCCAATGAGTTGCATCTGATGCAGGCATCACTGGGAGAAGCGAAGTGGCTCAGCAAGAAGTTCCTACAGAACATAATCGCCAACACCTAGCCGAGCAGTTTCGGCATCTATTACCTGACAGCGTGCAAGAGCTTGCGGATTTTTTTGGACTGGAAAACGCCTTACACATAGTCACCTGCTTCTCTGGAACATCTCTACGCATTCCTAAAAAAACCCAAGGAAGTGCCGCAGATGAGCTGTTCAAAAAACTTGATAACCAAGATCTTGCTGAAAAGTTAATAAATACATTTGGCGACAACAGTATCTACTTCTCCAAATGCGACAAATTCTTCCGAGCGATCAGAGACACAGAAATACATAAAGCAGCAGAAATCGGACTTTCCGAAGGAAAAACCATGCGCTCTGTCGTGGACTCCTTATCGAGAAGATACGACCTATGCGACAGAGTAATCTGGAAAATCATGAAAAGCCCTCCCCACCAGAAAATCAAGGCTAATCAATATGAAAAGCATTGATTTCCGAGGGTACACAGCTTTTTGTTTTGAGCTTGGAGAGACAGCGCCAGAATGGGTTGAGGTTCTTCCTCCAGGACCTACAGTACTTGGGCGAGATGGTCGGTCATGGACTTGCGACCCGCGCCAAGTCATCGCATCGACCTTAGCTCATGGCGTTGATCTACCGTTTGACTACATGCATGCAACTGAAATCAAGGCTCAAAACGGCGAGGAAGCACCAGCCGCTGGCTGGGTAAAGGAGTACCGCGTAAATCATCGAGGGGCTATCGAGACCCGGGTTGAGTGGACACCAAGAGCTAGAAGCCTCATAGCAAGCCGCGAGTATCGCTTTGTCTCCCCAGTTTTTCTCTACGACAACTCTGGTCGAATTCAGCGATTCAGCAGCTTTGGCCTAGTCAACAAACCCAACCTCGCTATCAAGGCAATTAACTTCGAATCAGCAAAAAGTTACGAAGGGCTTAGCCCTGAGGAGCAAGAGGTAGCTCGCTTGTTTGGAATGACCGACCACGAATATATAGAGCTTATATCTTGGTCAAACTAACCGACACAAATACCCGCCAAGGAATAAACCATGAAAAAAGAAAGCACCGAGTCCTATGAGGCCACAATGGAAGTCGTGCGAAAACAACGCGACGCATTGCTAGGAGAGAAAAAGGCGTTGGAGTTGAAAATCCAAGCAGCCATGTCGCGACAGAATGGGGCACATCACAACCCTATCAGCCTGAATGACTACGTGGACTATTTAAAGCGCGAGATCGATCGCAAGGCGGAAGAATTCTCCAATAAGTGGAGCATACGCGACACACCGCCAAACTACGGTTTGGCCAAGCATCACAGCAAAGTCGAATGGAAGAATATCGACTCTGGATATCTTAATGTTCTCTCTGGAGCCCTAGGTGCAGAAGTTAGCGGCAGTGAGCTCTGTTTCTACTTCCCGGACCTCATCCACAAGCGCCTAGTGGACGCGCTCAAAGCGCGCTATGGCGACAGCTGGGGTAACGACGACCTAGCACCTGCAAGTGCCCGCAAGCAAATTGCCGATGAGGCAGAGTTAGAACTGGATCAGCTCAGGCCACAACTACGTGACGTGGAAGGCAAGATTCGCGCCCTCAATCGCGCCATCGGCGATTAGTCAAACCTCTGCACGCACCACTAAGTCAATCAGGATATCGCCATGACTCAGCACACTACCAACAGCAAAGAACTGGTCTTCGGAGACCTGCATATTACTGTCCGCGAGATGACGGTCATGCAGGTTCGTACTTGGCTTTCCGAAGAGCCTGGCGGAGAAGGTCTGATCGATACAGCATTTTTCGAGGATTGTGCTTTCAGTGACTTGAAGCGGATGAGCAGCCTGACGGACGCGCAGCTCGACACGCTTCGACCAAGTCAACTGCGTGAAGTCATCCAACTATGCAAGGAGTTGAATCCGGATTTTTTCGACTTTCTGCGCCGCCTAAAGATCATGCTCACAGCCAGAAAGAGCGTCGAGGCCTAAAGGATCTTGATCAGTCTGTACACGCCCTGGTGCGGCTAGGGCATGTACATGCGCCCTACTATCCATGGTCCTTCTTTCTTGCCGTGCTGAAGGCTATTGAGGCCACACAATGACAGACGTTCGGCTTTCTATTTCCGTTGATGCTGATCAAGCCCAGCGTGTCACCCGAGGTTTCCGTGGAGACTTCAAATCCCTCATCGAACAGCTTAAGAGCCCGATGGGCCAAGCTTCCGCCCTGCGGCAGATCGAAGGGGAGACACAGCTCGCAGCCCAAGCCACCCGAACTCTTGAGGGAGCGGTGACTCGGCAACACGCCGCGTTGTCGGCCCTGGCCGCCCAGCAAACAAAGTCCAGTAGCGCCCTACGCCAACTGTCTTCTGAGCAACGTCAGTTGCGCAATGAGACTACGCAAACGACTTCTGCGGTAAGCCGGCAGGCACAAATCTCAAGAGCACGAAGCGCCCTAGCGGATAGCGTCGGCTCAGGTATTGGTACAGCCATCGGAACCTATGCTGGCGTCCAATCCATCGCCGCCATCGCGCGAGCGGCGGATGCCTACAATCTGATGAATGCCAGGTTACGACTGGCCACCAAATCGCAGGATGAATACAACATCGCGCAGAGCGAACTGGCTCGTATAGCAACATCGACACAATCGCCGCTGGCGTCGCTCTACACCCTGTATGGACGAATTAGTGGCCCACTCAAAGAAGCTGGCCGGTCCCAGAGCGACATCATCAAACTCACGGAATCAGTTGCTACAGCATTCCGTGTATCAGGGGCCAGTGCGCAGGAGGCAGAAAACGGGGTGATCCAGTTCGCCCAAGCGTTGGGCTCTGGCGCGTTGCGAGGCGATGAATTCAACTCAGTGGCCGAGCAGGCTCCTCGACTCATGCAGGCTTTGGCGGCAGGCATTGGTGTGCCGGTAGCCGCATTGAAGGACATGGCCGCCCAAGGATTGTTGACCGCCGATGTCGTCACTGACGCGCTGACAGGTCAGTTGGAGACGCTCAAGACAGAAGCCAGCAACCTACCCGAGACAGTAGGCGGCGCAATGACTGCGCTGTCGGACTCTATCAACAATGCCGTAGGGAAGGCCGACCTACAGCCCCTTATCGATTCACTGAACGCCATACGCAACCAGGTCGAAGATCCGGCAACCGCAGAGGGCGTCGGGCAAGTGACCTCCGCTATTGTGCGGCTTGGCTCCGTGGCTGTTGGCGCTGTCTCGGATTTGGGCTCGCTAGGCAACCAGATCGCCGTCTGGCTCGCTCAAGCCAGCGGCAATATCACCCACTTGGACGAAATAGATAACGAAATCAAGGCGATTGAGAAGACTCTCAATGGCTGGAGTGTCGGCGATATTCTGGTTGACGCGCTGTATTCCGACGAGGAACTGAGGGCAAAGCTGGATACCCTCCAAAAGGAGCGCGCCCAGCTTGTTGAGCAGCAGTCCGGTATGAACGTTCAAATGAAAGCGCTTGCCGCTGCTGCACAGGCCGCCTCCGAAGAGTCGAGGCAGCGGGAAGTGGCTGCTCAAACTCAGTACGTTGGCAAATTGAAGTCGCTACAGGGACAACTGCTCCTAGATACCGAGACTGCGGTAAAAGCCCAGCAGGCTGCCGAAAAGAAAGCGCTTGCCGAGAGCAAGAAGGTCAAGGATGAGCGCCTGGCCATCGAGCAAAAGTATGCCAAGACAATCGCGCAGCTGAATTCCCCAGTTACGGACCAACAGTCCAGCTACTCCAGCGCCAGCACCCTAAAGATGCAGGCGAAGGATGCTCTTCGCAACGGAGATTTCGAGACAGCAAAGCGACAAGCTGAAGCAGCTCGCCAGATGCTGCTAGACCTCCAGTCCGCAGGTCAGAACACATACGGCTTCAGTGGATTCGCCAAAGAGCTAAGGGATATCGAATTAGCCGCCAACGATCTGGAAAACACCGAGGCTGATAACAAGCTGGCAACTATCGCCATGAATATCGCGGTGCTCAAGTCCCAGGCCGACGAGCTAAAGGAAGTGAAGGTCAGCCCGACCATGAATGACGGAGCGGCAAACGATCTCATCTCTAAGATGCAGCAATTGGCAGGGAGTCTGAGCCAGACGCTAACCATCCCTGTCCGCATGGTGCCCTACACCGTAGAGCCCACCCCTGAGATGAGCGCAGTAGCTCCCCAGGTGCCCACACCAAACTTCCCTGGCTTTGCAACTGGCGGTCTTATCCAGGGGCCAGGCTCGGGCACTACTGACTCAATCTTCGCTCGACTTTCCAATGGCGAGTTCGTGATGCGGGCCGCAGCTGTTCAGCACTACGGGCCAGCGCTGCTACAGCAGATCAACAGCCTACGCTTGCCGAAGTTCGCTACAGGCGGCTTCGTTGGCGGTAGCCAGCTCGCTCCGAACATCCCGGCAGCAACTGGAGCCCTTAAGGCCGCAAGCCGAGGTGAGCCCGAGCCTCTCGGAACCGTGCATCTAACGATAGATGGAAAACGACTACCCCCTTTCAAGGCCGAAGCCAAATCCTTCCAAGAAACGCTTCGGATGTCGTCGATTAAATTTGGATCAACTCACACCTACTAGGAGGCTCTTATGGCCAGTATTGCGAAAGAACGCCCTTGTGGAAGATGGGGTGCCGATGTACTTGTAATCCCCCTCGCGGCAGATGCGGTGATTTATCAAGGGACTGCCGTCATGCTCAATGCGACCGGGTTCGGCATTCCAGGCCAAGAGGCGCCTGACCTGATCTTTGTCGGGGCAGCCATCGAGAACGCAGATAATACGGATGGGATAGATGGGGGTGCGGTGGTGAGAGTGCGGCGTCCCGTTGAGCAGGCGCTTCAATGGGTGAATGATGGGACCTTCACCCGAGCCCATTTGCTCAAAACAGCCTATGTCCTCGACAATCAGACTGCCACCGCAGAGGATGGCGAAGGCTCGCGCTCCCCCATGGGGCAAGTCGTGCTGATCGAACGGGACTTCGTTTGGATTCAGTAGGCGCTATCAGCAAACGGGTGGTGCCAATCAACCCGCAAATTCAGTCGGCGCCGGCAGTGCCAAACATCGCACAAAGAAGTGCCAAATCCGGCGCCGGCTTACAGGTATTGCGGGTGATGGAGCTCAGGGTGGAGATTTTCATGACGTAGAAAAGACAAAACCCCTGAAACGCTAGGCATTTCAGGGGTTCTGGCCATATGTAATGGCGGAGAGATAGGGATTTGAACCCTAGGAACCATTGCTGGTTCAACGGATTTCGAATCCGTCCCGTTCGACCACTCCGGCATCTCTCCGTGCGGCGCGCATAATACCAGCTTGAAGTCCGAACGCGAAGCTTTGTTTTCGGATTTTTTTGCGTGGTATCAGGCGCTTGCGTGATTTCGCCGGTTTACAGCGGCACGCCCAGGCGGTGGGCCACTTCTTCGTAGGCTTCGATGACGTCGCCCAAGCCTTGGCGGAAGCGGTCCTTGTCCATCTTCTTGCGGGTTTCCTTGTCCCACAGGCGGCAGCCGTCCGGGCTGAATTCGTCGCCCAGGACAATCTTGCCGTGGAACAGGCCGAACTCGAGCTTGAAGTCCACCAGCAGCAGGCCGGCGTCGTCGAACAGCTTGCCCAGTACTTCGTTGACCTTGAAGGAGTAGGCCTTCATTTCGGCCAGTTGCTCCAGGGTCGCCCAGCCGAAGGCCTGGACGTGGGATTCGTTGATGAACGGGTCGCCCAGGGCGTCGTTCTTCAGGAACAGTTCGAAGGTCGGCGGGGTGAGCTGCAGGCCCTCTTCCACGCCCAGGCGGCGCACCAGGCTGCCGGCGGCGTAGTTACGCACCACGCACTCGACCGGGATCATGGCGAGCTTCTTGACCAGCACTTCGTTGTCCGACAGCAGGGCGTCGAACTGGGTCGGGATGCCAGCGGCTTCGAGCTTCTGCATGATGAAGGCGTTGAACTTGTTGTTCACCATGCCTTTGCGATCAAGCTGCTCGATGCGCTTGCCGTCGAACGCCGAGGTGTCGTTGCGGAACAGCAGGACGAGGCGGTCGGCGTCATCGGTGGTGTAAACCGACTTGGCCTTGCCGCGATAGAGTTCTTCGCGTTTTTCCATGATGGGCTCCGCTTGCTTAGGGGGTGGGCTCAGGCGATGGTGCGCCAGTCGAGTCCAGAATGCTGATCGGCTACCTGCAGCCAGTCCGGGTCGCACCCGAGGGTGTCGACGAAACATTGCCGGGCCAGCTGCGGCGAGTTGTTCTTTTCGCTGAGATGCGCCAGCACGAGGTGCTGCAAGCTTTCCCAGCCCAGCTGGGCCACGAGTTCAGCAGCCTGCCGGTTGTTCAAATGTCCCCACTGGCCGCCAACACGGGCTTTGAGTGGGTAGGGATACGGACCGCGGGCCAGCATGTCGGTATCGTGATTTGCCTCGATGATCAACGCATCGAGGCCACGATAGCATTCCAGCACCTGCGCCGTGGCGGCCCCCAGATCGGTGAGCTGGCCAAAGCGCTTCCGGCCATCGGAAAACACGTACTGCAGGGGCTCCCGCGCATCGTGGGAGACGCTCACTGCAGTGACTTCCAGGTCTTTCAGTACCAGTCGGTCGCCGCATCTGAGCAGCCCCGCCGGTGTCACCGGCTTGCGCATTCCCTGCAGGGTGCCGGCGCTGAGATACACGGGTATTCGATGGTGCCGGGCCAGCAGTTCGACGCCGTTGATGTGATCGGAATGCTCGTGCGTGACCAGCACCGCGTCCAGCTGCCCGGGCTCTACGCCCAGGCGCGCCAGACGGCGGATGGTTTCACGCAGCGGGAAACCGCAATCGATCAGTATCCGGGTGTCAGAACTGCTCACCAAGGCCGAATTGCCCCGGCTTCCGCTCCCCAGGACCGCGAAGTGCATTCCGCATACTCTCCTGGAGTTTCTCCAACACGCCCTGCGCCACGTCAGCCGGTGCGGAGGTGTTGATGTCTTTGTCGACGGTGATCTGGACGGTATTGCTCACGCTGGTCAGGCGAACCTGGTAGCGCTGGGCCTTGGCGTCTTCCTCTTCTTTGGTCTTCTCGCCACCGCCGAACAGACGGCTGAAGAAGCCAGGCTTGTCTTCGTCCTTCTTCTTCGCGCCTTCGGCGATGTTGACGTAGTACACGCCCAGGCTGCGGTTGAGGTCGTCGACACGGATGTCGGCACGATCCAGGGCGCGGCCTACGCTGACCCAGGCGCGGTCGAAGTCGGAATCCACGGTCAGCACCGGGTTGCCGCTACCGTCCTTGTTCAGCTGGACGGCGCCGGGGGTGTCGTAATCCGAGTGGGCGGCGAGCAGGGAGACGGAGCCGCCCTTCTCGGCACTGGTGGCCATGCTGGCGATCATCTCGTCGAGCAGCGCAGCATCCAGGCTCGGCACCGCCGGCTTGGTCGGCCAGTCACCGCTGGCGGTGCTGCCGGCCGGGCGGGTTTCGCTCAGCACGTAGACTTCACTGGTGTTGGTCTGCACGCCCGGTTCGATGCGTACGCGAACGCGCGCTTCGCTGTCAGGCTCGACGCCCGACACACGGCTGCTCAGCCGACGCGCCAGGGGCGCGGAGAGCTGCGACAGCGGCTGCCAGTTGGTGCTGAACTCGCCAGTCTGCGGACGCTCGTTGGTGATGGAGAAACCGTTGTCCTGGAAGAACTGGTGGGCGACCGGCCAGACTTCCGCCGGCGGGCGCTGGGCGACCAGCCAGCGCGAATCACCGCTCTTCTGCAGGCTGAAATCGCTGACTTCACCAGCACCGGACAGCGGCTGCGGACGTGGCACTTCGAACTCGCCTTCCTTCTCGGTGCTGGTGGCGACGTTCATCGGGATCGGCAGCAGCGGGTCGAGCGGCTTGCTCTGCATGCCTTCGGGCACCTTCATCGGTGCCGTTTCGCGGGCGTTCAAATAATCGTCGCCACGGTCACGGAAGTAGCCTTCCGGGCCCCACAACCAGCCGCAGCCGGAGGTGTTGCCGATAACCAGGGCGAGCGCAGTCAGTCCTGCCAGTCGCTTCATGCGAGGGAGCTCCTTAAGCCAGGACGCCGGTCTGGCGCATGGCCTGACGCAGCGGTTCGTGGCAACGCGGGCTGAGCCAGGTCAGAGGCAGGCGGATGCCCTCTGGAATCAGCCCCATTTCGTGCAGGGCGAACTTGACCGGGATGGGGTTGGATTCAATGAACAGGGTCTTGTGCAGCGGCATCAGGCGATCGTTGATGGCGCGGGCAGCGGCGGCATCGCCACGCATGGCGGCAGCGCAGAGATCGCTCATGGCACGCGGCGCGACGTTGGCGGTCACCGAGATGTTGCCCTTGCCGCCCATCAGCATCAACTCGACGGCAGTGGCGTCGTCACCGGAGTAGACGAGGAAATCCTTGCCGACGCGGTCCAGTACTTCCTTGCCGCGCTGCAGGTCGCCGGTGGCTTCCTTGATGCCGATGATGTTCGGCACCTTGGACAGGCGCTCGACGGTCTCGGGCAGCATGTCGCAGGCGGTACGGCCCGGCACGTTGTAGAGGATCTGCGGGATGGCCACGGCTTCGGCGATGTGGCGGAAATGCTGGTACAGGCCTTCCTGGGTCGGCTTGTTGTAATACGGAGTCACCAGCAGGCAGGCATCGGCGCCGCCGGACTTGGCGGCCTCGGTCAGCTCGACGGCTTCACGGGTGGAGTTGGCGCCGGTGCCGGCGATGACCGGGATGCGGCCGTTGACCTGGTCGACTACGCGACGGATGACTTCCAGGTGTTCGTTCACGTCCAGGGTGGCCGATTCACCAGTGGTGCCGACCGCTACGATGGCGTTGGTGCCTTCCTGCAGGTGGAAGTCCACCAGCTTAGCGAGGCTGTCCCAATCCAGTCGACCCTGAGCATCGAAGGGGGTGACCAGCGCCACCATACTGCCCGCAATCATGCAACCGCTCCTGCCGGAAAAAGAAAGCCGTAATGGTACTGTCGCCACCGGCCACGCACAAGGTGACGCAGCGACCCGCGAACGACCAGACATTCCCCTCATCGGCGCTTTTCGCTACCCTTCCTCCTTTGTCGATGCGGCCCGCTTGGCCGCCACTCCAGGAAAGCTGCATGTCCGCCTCTCACCCTCGTGAACAATTCCTCCTGATCAGCGCTCTGGGCCCGAACCCGATGGAGTTGACCAGCGTGCTGTGCCGCACCTGCGTCGACAACCGTTGCTCGGTGGTCAGCAGCCGCCTGACCCGCCATGGCGAGTTCAGCGCGCTGATCCTGCAGATCTCTGGCAGCTGGGACGCCCTGGCCCGCCTGGAGGGCGGCCTGCCGCCGCTGGCCAAGCGCCATGGCTTCACCCTCAGCGTCACCCGCAGCAATGTCCACGTTACCCGCGCCCAGGCCCTGCCCTACGTGGCCTATGTCAGCGCCGTCTATCGCCCGGACATCCTCAACGAGCTGTGCCAGTTCTTCATCGATCACAACATCGAGCTGGAGAACCTCACCTGCGACACCTACCAGGCGCCGCACACCAACACCAGCATGCTCAACGCCACCCTCACCGTGACGCTGCCGGCCGGCACCCAGATCAGTTGGCTGCGCGATCAGTTCCTAGACTTCGCCGACGCGCTGAACCTGGACGCGCTGATCGAACCCTGGCGTCCGCAGCATCCGTAAGGAGAGAGCCCAATGGCAGTCGAACTGAACAAACCCGTCGCCGATTTCCACGCCCCGGCCACCAGCGGTGTCGAATTCCGCCTGTCCGAGCTCAAGGGCAAGCAGGTCGTCCTGTACTTCTACCCCAAGGACAGCACGCCTGGCTGCACCACCGAGGGCCAGGGCTTCCGCGACAAGATCGAGGACTTCGCCAAGGCCAACACTCTCGTGTTCGGCGTTTCCCGCGATGGCATCAAGTCCCACGAGAACTTCAAGGCCAAGCAGTGCTTCCCCTTCGAGCTGATCAGCGACAAGGACGAAGCCGTCTGCCAGCTGTTCGACGTGATCAAGCTGAAGAAGCTCTACGGCAAGGAGTACATGGGTGTTGACCGCAGCACCTTCCTGATCGACGCCAAGGGCGTGCTGCGTCAGGAGTGGCGCGGTGTGAAAGTGCCCGGTCACGTGGATGCCGTGCTCGCCGCCGCCCAGGCGCTGAACCAGTAAGCCACTCAGCCAGCTCCATGAAAAAGGCCGCTGATCAGCGGCCTTTTTCCTTTCCCGGCGTCACATCATCGGGCTGACCTGCGGCTGCACCGCCGATTGGCGCGGCCAGGCATCCAGGACAGCCTTCACCAGGGTCGCCAGCGGAATGGCGAAGAACACTCCCCAGAAGCCCCACAGCCCGCCGAACAACAGCACCGCACAGATGATCGCCACCGGATGCAGGTTCACTGCCTCGGAGAACAGCAGCGGTACCAGTACGTTGCCATCCAGCGCCTGGATGATCGCGTGGGCTGCCATCAGGTAGATGAACTGGTCGCTCCAGCCCCACTGGAACAGCGCGATCATCGCGACCGGCACCGTGACCACGACTGCGCCGATGTAGGGCACTACCACCGACAGACCAACCAGCAGGGCGAGGAGCGCCGCGTAGTTCAGGCCGAGCACGGCGAAGGCGATGTAGGTCACCACGCCGGTAATGAAGATCTCGATGACCTTACCGCGAATGTAGTTCGCAATCTGCTGGTTCATCTCGTTCCACACCTGCTTCATCAGCCCGCGCTCGCGCGGCAGGTAGCGGCGGAACCAGTGGTAGAAGCGCCGACGATCCTTGAGGAAGAAGAACACCAGGATCGGTACCAGCACCAGGTAGATCATGATGTTGACCACCACCGGCAGGCCCGACAGGGAGAAGGTCAGCGCCCACTGGCCAAGCTGCCCCAGCTCGTTGCGCGCCGCCTCGACGGTGCGCAGCACCTGCTCCTCGGTCACCATGTCCGGGTAGCGCTCAGGCAGCATCAGCAGCGTCGCCTGCCACTCGCCGAGCATGCCAGGCAGCTCGTTGAACAGGGTGAAGAGCTGCTTCCACAGCAGCGGCACCAGCACCAGCAGGAACACCGCGAGCAGGCCGAGGAACAGCGAATACACCAGCCACACCGAGAATAGGTGCGGCACGCGCAGGCGCTCCAGTACACCAACCATGCCCTGGATCAGGAAGGCGATGACCATCGCCGCCAGCACCGGAGCGAGCATCCCGCCGAAAGCCAGGATGACGGTGAATCCGAGCCCGAGAATGACCGCCAGCACTATCGCCTCCTCGTCGGAGAAATAGCGCTGCATCCAGTCCTGCAAAACCTTGAGCATGTAAGGGCCTACGAAACGACAAAGGGTAACGTCCCGGTTACCCGGAAACTTCAGAGCTACTTCTTGCGAAGCCAGTAGCGATAGACGCCGCCTTCGACCTCTTCATGCAGCAGCGAGTGCCCGGCAAGATCGGCAAAAACGCGGAAGTCGCGCTGGGAGCCAGCGTCGGTGGCTATCACCTTGAGCACCGCCCCGCTGGGCAGCTTGTTCAGCTCGAGCTTGGCCTTGAGCAGCGGCAACGGACAATTGAGACCGCTGGCGTCCAGCTCCGCGTCACAGGCGGGGACGGACGGCGTGGAATCGGACATTGAAACGAACTCCGGTCAGGGCGCCCAAGAATACCGAAAGCCTTGGAAAAGTAACCAGGCCCAGGCAAGACGGTGTTCATTAATCAAGCCGTCAGCATCAGGGCCTAAAAGGAAGACCAAGCGAAAATACCCATTTCGAATTGCGCCGCACTTCCGCCCTGCAAACTAGGCATAGGCGTTAGCGTGCGGCTAAAGTAGAGCCTTTCTCGGAACGAGCCTCGTGTACATGAAAGTACTCCGCCCTGCCCTGCTGTCGCTCGCTGTCGCCCTCGCCACGCCGGCCCTGGCGGACGACTTGCCGTCCCTGGGCGATGCCAGCTCGTCCATCGTCTCTCCGGAGCAGGAGTTCCAGCTTGGCCGCGCCTGGCTGAGCATGCTGCGCAACCAGGTCGATACGCTCAACGACCCGCAACTCAAGGATTACGTCGAGTCCAGCGTTTACCGCCTGGCGGAGTCCAGTGAACTGCAGGACCACCGCCTGGCCTTCATCCTGATCCGCGACAAACAGATCAACGCCTTTGCCGCCCCTGGCGGCGTGGTCGGCGTCAATGGCGGCCTGTTCATCTATGCCCAGACCGAAGGCGAATACATCGCAGTACTGGCACACGAACTCGGCCACCTGAGCCAGCGCCACTTCGCCCGTGGCATCGAGGCGCAACAGCGCATGCAGGTACCGGTGATGGCCGCCATGCTGGCCGGCATTATTGCCGCCGCAGCGGGTGCCGGTGACGCCGGTATCGCTGCCATCGCCGGCACCCAGGCCGCAGCGATCCAGAACCAGTTGCGCTTCTCCCGGCAGAACGAGCAGGAGGCCGACCGCGTCGGCGTCGCCACCATGGTCCGCGCCGGCTACGACCCGCGCTCCATGCCCAACATGTTCGAGCGCCTGGCGCGCCAGTACCGCTACGAGGGCAAGCCGCCGGAATTCCTGCTGACTCACCCGGTGACCGAATCGCGTATCGCCGATACCCGCAACCGCGCCGAGCAATACCCCAAGGGCGGCAAGGAAGACTCGCTGCGCTACGAACTGATGCGCGCCCGCGTCCAGCAGATGTTCGAGGACACCCCGGGCATGGCCAGCAAACAGTTCCGCGCGCAGCTCGACGAAGACCCGAAGAACGATGCCGCCCGCTATGGCCTGGCGCTGTCGCAGACCAAGATCGGCCAGCTCAACGACGCCCGCAGCAACCTTCAGCAACTGCTGGCCAAGGCACCCAACGACATCAGCTACAACCTGGCGATGTCCGACCTGGACATCACCGCCAACAAGCTACCCGATGCCCAGGCGCGCGTGCAGAAGATGCTCACCCAGTACCCGGACAGCTATCCGCTGATCCAGGCCAACGCCGACCTGATGATGAAGACCAACCGCGCCGCCGACGCCGAGAAGACGCTGTTCAAGCTGTCCCAGCGCCGCCCGCTGGACCCGGACGTGTGGAACCGCCTGGCCGATGCCTGCACCCTGAGCGGCAACGCCATCGGCGTATACCAGGCCCGCGCGGAGTACTACGCGCTCACCGGCGACTACAAGCAGGCGATCGAGCAACTGGACTTTGCCAAGCGTCGCGCCGGCGGCAACTTCACCCTGGCTGCGCGCCTGGATGCACGCCAGCAGGAGTTCCGCGACCAGGAACGCATCCTCAAGGAGATGATGGGGCGCTGAGCAACCACGCAGCCCTTACCTGTGCTCGCGAACAGCCTGATGCCACTGATTCCCGTGGTAGGTTCGCGAGCAAGCTCGCTCCGACAAAAGCCTCAAAGAAAAAGCCCGGCATCTGCCGGGCTTTTTCATGGTGCCGAGCGCGTCAGGCGTTGCCCGCCAGTTTCAGCTTCGCCGCCTGGGTGAAGTCGAGCATGCGCTTGAGCGGCTTGATCGCCTTGGGAATCAGCGCCGGGTCGACGAAGATTTCGCCCGAGCCTTCCTTCAGGCATGCCAGGGTGCGCTCCAGGGTGTTCATGGCCATCCACGGGCAGTGTGCACAGCTGCGGCAAGCCGCGCCATTGCCGGCGGTGGGCGCCTCGATGAACTCCTTATCCGGACACAGCTGCTGCATCTTGTAGAAGATGCCGCGGTCGGTGGCGACGATGAAGCGCTTGTTCGGCATCGTCTGCGCGGCCTTGATCAATTGGCTGGTGGAGCCCACCGCATCGGCCAGCTCAACCACCGCTTCCGGTGACTCCGGGTGCACCAGGATCGCGGCGTCCGGATAGACCGCTTTGAGGTCTTCCAGCTGCTTGGCCTTGAACTCCTCGTGAACGATGCAGGCACCGTCCCAGAGCAGCATGTCCGCACCGGTTTCGCGCTGGATGTAGCGCCCCAGGTGCTGGTCCGGCGCCCAGAGGATCGGCTCGCCGTTGTCCATCAGGTGCTCAACGATCTCCACGGCGCAGCTGGAGGTCACCACCCAGTCCGCGCGAGCCTTCACCGCCGCCGAGGTGTTCGCGTAGACGACCACGGTGCGCTCCGGATGCTTGTCGCAGAACGCCGAGAACTCTTCCACCGGGCACCCCAGGTCCAGCGAGCAGGTCGCCTCCAGCGTGGGCATCAACACGCGCTTTTCCGGGTTGAGGATCTTCGCGGTCTCGCCCATGAAGCGGACACCAGCCACCACCACGGTCTGCGCCGAGTGCTGGTTGCCGAAGCGGGCCATTTCCAGCGAATCGGAAACGCAACCGCCGGTCTCTTCAGCCAGCGCCTGGATCACCGGATCGCAGTAATAGTGCGCGACGAGCACAGCGTTCTGCGCCTTCAATTCGGCAGCGATGGCCGCACGGTAGTCGGCCTCTTCCTCTGCGCTCAGCACCCGCGGCTGTTTCGCCGCCAGATGGGCCTGGACCAGAAGGCGTTCGGAAATCTGGGACATCGTGTGGAAACCTCAACAGGCACGGTCTGATTATGCCGGCGATTTTATCACCACCATCCCTCGTCGCGGCGGGCCGAGGAGTGCCGCGCGGCGGACTTTTTCCGGCACATGGCAAAAGCCCCGTGACCTTTCGATCACGGGGCTTTCACAGGATTTGATGGTGGGTCGTGTAGGATTCGAACCTACGACCAATTGGTTAAAAGACAATTGGACTAGGAGCGTCTAGGAAGGGGTTCTCCGGCCCTGTGAATGCCCAGAGCTCTAGGCACGCAGCCTCTAATGCAACCCACATTAGAGGCATTTGTAATGAAAAAAGCAGGGATTATTTCCACCAAAGGCGGCACCGGCAAAACCACCAGCTCGACCAACCTGGGCGCTTTTGTCGCAGATGCTGGACTGCGCACGCTCCTGATCGACCTCGATCCGGTCCAACCCTCCGGCTCTTCGTACTATCCCCTGACACACGAGGCACCTGGTGGTCTGTACGACCTCCTAGCCTTCAATATCACTGATCCGGAACGGGTAATTTCCCGCACCAACATCCCCAACCTGGATGTGGTTGTCTCGAACGACAGCAACAACCAGCTGAACAACCTCCTACTCCAGGCTCCCGACGGACGGCTGCGACTCGCCAATCT
This sequence comes from Pseudomonas sp. AU11447, assembly GCF_001672555.2. Classification (NCBI taxonomy): domain Bacteria; kingdom Pseudomonadati; phylum Pseudomonadota; class Gammaproteobacteria; order Pseudomonadales; family Pseudomonadaceae; genus Pseudomonas; species Pseudomonas sp. AU11447. The sequence goes on from NZ_LZDG02000044.1 coordinate 106,058, forward strand.
GATGCCAGCTTTCGCTGACCAGTATGATCTGGTGCTGTTCGACACCCAGGGCGCGCGCTCGGCCATGCTGGAAATGGTCGTGCTTGCCTCCGATGTCGCCCTCTCCCCTCTGCCACCGAACATGCTGGCTGCCCGCGAATTCAACCGCGGCACCATGCACATGATGGCGGGCCTCCACTCTTACAGCCGCCTGGGGCTGAACATCCCCCACATACGCATCATCATCAACGGCCTCGATCAAACGGCCGACGCCCGCGAGATCCACAAAACCGTCCGCGAAGTGTTCGATGGCAACGCAGATGTCTCCGTGCTGGAGACCACCATCCCCCAGGCAGTCGTCTTCAGAAAGGCCGCCTCCCAGGGCGTTCCTGCCCACCGTCTGGAGTACAGCCAGCCTTCCAATCGCCAGGCACCGTCCGCGCTGAGCGTCATCCGCAGCCTTGCTATCGAGGTTTTCCCCGAGTGGAGCGACCGCTTCGAGGCGATGACTGAGGAGAAGGTCGCCCAGATCGTCAAGGGAGGCCGCTGAGATGGCCAAAAAACCTGTCGATATCACTCATGCGAGCGGGATCACCGCCGAAGTGGTGCTCGAGCTGGGCAAGCTGTACAGCGCCAAGGACCTCCGTAACGTCCAGACCAAGCTGACCTCTGCGGCTAGTGAACTTCGCAAGATCGGTCAACGCTGGACCTCGGGTGCCGGTCTACTGGGCAGACTTGGGGAGCATCTGACCGCAGATCAACGGCACCTCCTGCTGGATGCTGCGCACCTCATCGACTCGGTCGGCAACAACGTCGTTCATGCCAAAGAAAAGCGCCAACGCACCGAGAAGGAAGCCCAGCGTCGCCGGGAGGCGCGTGAGAAGCGGGCCAAGCAGCTGGTGGAGGCTCAGTACCCCTTACCTGCAGCTCCTAATGATCACGAAGACCTGCTGGAAATCGTCAAAACCGCGCTGATTTATAACCGCGCGCGCGTACTCCATGCGTTCTACTCCCCCATTGAGTTCTGTTTAAAGCAACGCCCTGAGTTGGGAAGTCCCGGAGTTCGCTTCGGCGGCAAGCGTGAGCGGAACTATTCCGACCTCTTCTTTGAAATTACGTACTTGCGCTCCGAACTGCTGACCTCGATTCAGGATGAGATCAGCTACGACGACGGTTCAGAAGTCGAGGAGCGCCTTGCAGCGCTGAAGCAGCGGGTGGCTGAACACGTCAGCCAAACCGCCTTGACCAACCAAGAGAAGGAAGTGATCGAGCTGTGGCGCAAAGCGCTGGACAGCTTCACCACGTCCTCCCCTTCCTCTTCGAAGGAGGGCCAGGCCTGATGGACAAGCAAAAAGTCCTGGACAAAGTGTCCAAGCTGATGGCCTTGGCCAACTCCAACGGCGCCACGCCTAATGAGGTCGAAACCGCGCTTCGTCATGCCCGCGCACTCATGGCCCAGTACAACCTGGAGCATGAGGACATCCGCGCAAGCCTGGTCGACGAAGCCAGCGTCCCGACGCATACCCGTCGCTCTCCTGCAGACTGGCACCACTCGCTGGCCTTGGCCTGCGCAGAGGCCTTCGATTGCAGTCACCTTTCCTACTACCGGCACGGCCAGGGCTATTGCTTCAAGTTCCTGGGCAAGGGAGTAGGCCCTGATCTGGCTGCGTACACCTACAGCAGCCTGCTCAACCAGCTGCAGAAAGCTCGCCGCGAGCATGTCGCCGAGTTGACTCGCTGTCAGCTGAAGACCAAGCGGCGCCGCGGACAGCTGTTCGCGGAAGGCTGGATACGTGCCGTTGCACAGAAAGTCGACCAATTCGCCACAGGCATGAACTCCGACACCCGCGCTGAAATCAGCGCCTATCTCAGCCTGCACCACCCGAACCTCCAGCACACCAACATAAGCTCGACGCCTGCCAAGGGCCATGATCGCAGCTCGTTGCACGCTGGATGGGAGGCAGGCAAGAAGGCCCAGCTGCGTCGTGGTGTCGGCCGGGATCGCCAGGCTGCGCTTGTGCACGGAGGTGCCAGATGAATCATCTGGACCTCGCCCCTCCCCACTCGATTGAAGCCGAGCAGGGTGTCCTTGGAGGGCTGATGCTCGACAACGATGCTTGGGACTTGGTCGGCGATCAGCTGCAGGAAGAAGACTTCTACCGACGCGAGCACAAGCTGATTTTCAAAGCGATCAGTGACCTTGCCTCGAAGAACAGTCCCTTCGACATCGTCACCATCGGCGAAGCGCTGGAGGCTCATGAGGAAGTAGGCGGTCTGGCCTATTTGGCTGAGCTGGCCATGAACACTCCGTCGGTTGCGAATATCCAGCACTACGCTGCCATCGTGGGCAACCGGTCGCACCTTCGTCAGCTGATGACCCTGGGCTACCAGTGCTCGCGCGCCGCGACTGACCAACAGGCTGATGCCAACGAGGTCCAGGAGTCGATCGAGCAGCAGCTGTTCGCAATGGGTGAAGGCCGGTCGACCTCCGAGTTCGTGAACGTCCGCGACACGATGATCGAGGTCGTCGACCAGATTGACCAGAACTTCAACGGCAACGTCACGGTGACCGGGGTTTCAACTGGCCTGGACGATCTCGATGAGCTGACCTCGGGACTCCAGCCTGCCGACCTGGTCATAGTCGGCGCCCGCCCCTCGATGGGCAAAACCTCGTTCTGCTTGAGCATCGTCGACGCTGCACTGAAGTCGCGCCCGGATCAGACGGTCCAGGTGTACAGCATGGAAATGCCGGCCAAGGCCCTGGTGTACCGACTGCTGGCCATTCTCGGCCACATCGATCTCTCCAGGCTGCTGAAGGGCAGGCTCGAGGAAGAGGACTGGCAGAAGCTGACCGGCGCCGTTGCTCGCATGGATGGCTATGGAACGCGACTCGTCATGGACGATACCGGCAACCTCACCCCGATGCAGCTACGAGCCAAGGCGCGCCGCGCTGCTCGCCGCTACGGCAAGCCGTCATTGATCATGGCCGATTACCTGCAACTCATGCGCAGCCCGGGCCAAGAGAACAGGGCCAATGAGATCAGCGATATCTCGCGCTCGCTGAAAGCTCTGGCAAAGGAGATGGACTGCCCGGTTATAGCTCTTTCTCAGCTGAACCGAGATCTGGAACGCCGCCCAAACAAACGCCCCATCAGCGCGGACCTTAGAGATAGCGGTGCCATCGAGCAGGATGCTGACTTGATCCTCTTCGTGTACCGGGACGAAGTCTACAACCCCGATACCGAAGCCAAAGGAATTGCTGAGCTGATCGTCGGAAAAAACCGCAACGGTCCGACCGGAACCGTCCGCACTGCCTTCATCCCCCAGCAGACGCGTTTCGCCAATCTCAGCGCTCACGAGTTGCAAGGAGCATACGCATGACTTCCGGTCAGCCCTCCCTCATCACCCATTGGTGCCGCAACTGCGGTACTCACCACCCGCTGCCGAGCGTGCGCCAGTTCGTTCCGGCCGAAACCAGCCCTGAAGGCGAGATTGAGGTCCTCACCTGCCACGTATGCGGCAGCTACGACATTGACGAGCTGCGGGAGGTATCCCATGCGCGCTAATGGTGCTTTCCCTGCAATCGCCGCCGGCGTGCCGTTCGAAGACTCCGCTTTAGCCCATGCTCATCGCGCGGGCCTGAACGCGATCGAGCTCGACGCCATCAGCCAAGTCATCACTCGTCTCGGGCGCGACCACAGCACTGTCGCCCCTGCAGCTCTCTACGGTGAGCTCAGTGAGTTCGAGAATCTGCAGTACATCGAGATCCTCGAAACGGACGCGGGGACCCTGGAGGTCAGCCTGAAGGCACCGGGCGCGCTGCTCTCCAACTACTTCTGGTCTGTCTGGGTTCCAAAGTACCTGTTCAGCTGCTCGCTCAAAGTCGGAGTAGTCCCCTCCCTGCCTGGCCAGGCGGAAGTTCATCACTGCACAGTGGTGTTCCGCATCCCCGGCGCCAGGGAGGCCGCACGTGAGTTTCTGACCGACCTGGCGACGCGTTATCCGGGCGACTCCCCTGAAATCGTGGCTGTCCAGGCCGGCGATGCACTCAACCAGGAGGTCGCCCCATGAGCGCAATCTCCCGCGAGTGCGTAGTGAAATTCGACGGCGCCGGGTTCTTCACCAACACGGTGAAAGGCAAGCGCGCAAGCTGCACCTGGAGCGATGAGGTCGCTGCACAGCGCCTGGCCGATCGCCTCTTCGGCGAAGGCCAAGGTGTGATCGCCAAGCTGCCAGGGCAGCCTGGTGACAAAGCGAACTACATCGAGAGCCGCTGGTTTCTGAGCGGAGGTCGTGATGTCTGAGATCACCACCTTCCGCCCACTGCACCGTATCCACAACAACGAGCTACGCCTTGAGCTGCTGCTGCGTGCTGGCCCCACCTGGATCTGCATGCACTGCGGTTATCACCTGGACGGTGGCGGCGAGATGCCGTGCCCGGACTGCGGAAAATGCCGCACGTGGACCAGCGGCTGGAACGTGGAGCGCGGCCACCGGTTCTGGCCTTGCCGCCAGGACTGGAAGGCACGCTTGTTCACCCAGTTCCGAGCGACTGCAGCTGAAGTCTGCCCTGCAGGCGCCGGCGGTGCTCTGGTCCTCGAGCAGCTGCAGGAAGAAGTGCAAATGCTCCGCTCATCGCATGACGAGATTGCCTGCCAACGGCACCAGCTGGATAAGCACCTGAAACGCTTGGTGGAGCGCCTCCTCGAGGCAGCTCGCACCGGAACCCTTCCAGCAGGCCTGCAGGACATGGAGACCTGGCTGCAGCAGCAGGAGGAAACCGCTCATGCGTAATTTCCTCCGCGGCGCCCAAGACGGCTTGAAACGCCTGGTCATCACTGCAGAACAACTCGGATGGAGCGCAAGCCGCACCGCCGGCGGCCACGTCAAATTCAGCAATCCTGGCCGGCTGCCCATCTTCACCTCTTTCACCGCCAGCGACTGTCATTCGGCCCTCAACGCTCTCGCGCGCCTCCGTCGCGCCGACGTTCAAGCGGCCCAGTCGTCCTGTCAGGAGATCATCTAATGCCTATTCGTCACGCCATCGTCCACCTGATCGACAAGAAGCCCGACGGCAACCCCGCTGCACTGCATATCAGTGATGTCGAGCTGGTCGATTCCCAGGCTATGGAAAACCTCATGGCCGACCTCAACGAGAGCTACAACGCCAAGCCGAACAAGGCCTGGGGCCTTTTCCAGGGCGAATCTGGCGCCTACCCGTTCAGCGGTTGGCTGAACGAGTACCTGGTTGGCAGCATGGACTTTGTCGAGTTCAGCCGCCATGCATTGGAACAGCTCGCGCATTTGATGGAGGAGTCCAATCTCTCCACAGGCGGCCACGTGCTGTTCTGCCACTACCAGCAAGGCATGACGGACTACCTGTCCATCGCCCTCCTCCACCACAGCGAAGGAGTGGCGGTGACCGAGGCGCTAAAAGTAACGCCCTCGCGCCATCTTGACCTCAGCCAGCTGCACATGGCTGCGCGCATCAACGTCACCGAGTGGCGCACCAACAAGACTTCCAAGCAGTACATCTCCTTCATCAAGGGCAAAGGCGGAAAGAAGGTCTCGGACTACTTCTGCGACTTCATCGGCTGCACCGAGGGCGTCGACGGTCCGAGCGAGACGCGCACCCTGCTCAAGGCATTCAGCGATTTCGTGGAAAGCGAAGACATGCCCGAAGAACAGGCCCGTGAGAGGACCGATGTGCTGGTGGATTACGCCACCAGCCAGGCCAAGATCGGCGAGCCGATGGCCCTGGACGCACTCTCCGAACTGATGGACGACCAGGCGCCGCGCGCCTTCTACGACTACATCCGCAACAAGGATTACGGCCTGTCGCCAGAGTTCCCGGCGGACAAGCGCACCCTCAACCAGTTCCGCCGCTTCACCGGCCGCGCGGAAGGCCTTTCGATCAGCTTTGAGGCCCACCTGCTCGGTAGCAAGGTCGAGTACGACGGAGAGCGCGACGTGCTGACCATTCGTGGCCTCCCGACCCAGCTGCACGACCAGCTGAAGCGTCGCTGAGAAACCTGCCGCCAGAATTCCGGAGAAATGACATGAGCGCTGATCGCCAAACTGCCACCAAAGAGCCCGAAGACAAATTCGTAGTCCGCATGCCCTGTGGGATGAAAAGCCGCATTGCCGAGCTGGCCAAGGACAACGACCGATCCTTGAATCGCGAGATCCTCCATCGCCTGGAGCGCGTTGACGAACTGGAGTCGCAGATCCAGCGAGCCAACCAGGTCATCGACCGGCTGCTGTCCCAGCAGCCTACTGGTGCCGACTCCGCCAACGACGCGCGAGGACTGTAATCATGGCCGAGCCGATCTCCCTGAAAGACGCCATGCTCAAGACTGGCTTCCAGTCTCAGGCAACTCCCGCGTCGCACCTCAGCGACCCAATCGTCGATACACCGATGGTGCTGACACTGGATGACGTCCTGCCCTATGACGACAACCCGAGGACGACGCGCAATCCGAAGTACGAAGAAATCAAGGCCTCCATCAAGGCCCGTGGCCTGGATACTCCCCCGCCGGTCACTCGTCGACCAGGCGAGCAGAAACACTGTATTCGCAATGGGGGCAACACTCGCCTAGCCATCCTGAAAGAGCTTTATCAGGAGACCGGCGACGAGCAATTTTATCGATTCCACTGCCTCTTCCGCCCCTGGGACGAAGTGCGAGGCGAGATTCTCACCTTGGTAGGCCACTTGGCCGAGAACGACCTGAAAGGCGACCTCAAGTTCATTGAGCGTGCTGTGGGGATCGATAAGGCCAAAGCTCACTATGAGGCAGAGACCGGCCAAGCGGTATCGCAAAGAGAACTGTCGCGACGACTAGCCGCAGATGGATACCCAATATCTCAATCCCATATCAGCAAGATGCTGGACGCCATCCGATATCTCCTACCGGCCATCCCGGGGATGCTCTACAGCGGGCTTGGAAAACCTCAGATCGAGAAACTGCTATCGCTTCGAAAAACATCCTCCGCTTGCTGGGAAAAGCACTACAAGGGGGAGGCAATTGAATTCGAGATGCTCTTCCAGGATGTGCTGGCTCAATTTGAAGGTGATGCCGATGAGTTTCTTTTCCAGCGTTTCCAGGATGAGCTGATTGGCCAAATGAAGGGGCCTCTCGGCCTCGGCTACGAAGACGTGCTGCTCGAGATCACCCAGCAGCAAGATCAACTGCGCCGTACTACCCCGGTAGTCGAAGTTCCATCCCCCCCGCCGCCTCAAGTTGCCGAAACCGGCGGGACTGGCACGCAGGTGCCCGCTCTGCCTCCTCAGACGACCAGCCAGAACTCACCATCGACCATCCCATCGACCCAGCCAAAACGGCAGGAGACGCGGACCACCACACCTCCTGATAGCAGCCAGATGACGGCCGAGGAGCGTCAGGCACGCATTGATGGCCACGTCGCTTCCCCCGCGAACATCAGCTCTCGCGTGACGGAAATGAAACAGAAGCTGGCCGCGCTGGATGGAGAGCAGTTGCCTGACTTCAACTCCAACGCACTCGTATCCATCCCGGTCCTGGCCGGGGGACTGCACCCCATCAGCGACCTCTGGTACATCGAGCGCGAGATCGACACTGCCGACCAACTGCGCAAGCACATCGCCAACCTGGCTGTGGAGATTCTCCAGGCCGTTGACGCCCCCGGCGACATCTTTGAGGTAGACGGCGGCATCGGGTTTTCCTACCGGCAGCCCCAGGAAGAAATTGAAATCACCGCGACTGCACATCACACGGTGACGCTTCTGCAGTCACTCAGCGGTGCAACAGCGATCGCTCTGAAACTGCTGGAAGATCAGCCTGAAGCCCGCGATGGCCTCATGGAATTCGAATTCGCTGCCGGTCTCGGCCAACTGCTCCTCGGGCAACCGATGGCAAAGGACCAGGCCCCGGATGATCGCGGGCGCCTGAGCGACGGTGCTCTGGTCAAGTTGTTCCGGATTGTGCGCCTCGCACGTCGTCTCATCGACCTGGAGATCCAGGAGCACACCCAGAACACACCTGCTCTCGACAGCTGATTGCGGACGATTACGGGAGGGAATCGCAATGTCCAAGTCACCAATAAACGAAGCTGTGCTGTCGCAGATATTGAACCTGATGCGCAACGGCCAGTTGAACCGCTGCATCGAGATGGGGCTTGCCCCGGAGGTGCTGGGCCAAATCCAGCACCCTACCGTTATGAGCCTGCTCCTCAATACCCCCGTCACCTGGGCCAAGGTCAGTATCGACGAATCCATCGTCATGAAGCTGATCTCCGGCGCGGAGCGTTCCGAAGAAGAAAACCGGCTGATCGAGCGCGCAATTCGACTGGGCGCAACAACGAATTTGCTCAACAAGTTCTTTGGCCTATCGCCTCAAGAGATTGCACTGCAACGAGCGGTCATTGGTGTGAAGACGCCACGAGGTCGCTGGCCTGAGCTCTCTGAAGACCAAGATCACTTGGTTTGGCACAGGTGGGTTCATCTCATGGAAGAGAATCAGGTCGACCTTGCGGACAGCCTGGCCATGCTCGATGTAGCCATGTTGGTAGCCGAAGAGCTGATCACCGATGGCCTGACGCTGGCTCAGATCTGGCACCGCATCACGAACTGGATCAGCCAGGGAGTCTATCCGCCAAATAAGGATAACCCCTGGCGCCACAGTGCGCAGATGCTGTTGCTCCATGATCAACAACAGGTGGTGGCCGTCACCTCCGAGGAAGGCGACAAAGCAAAATGAAGCTCGCCCGGTTCCCCATTTCGACGCTCCTAGATTCGGCCTCGGGACATCTCGAGGCCCATCTACAAAAGAAGAGAGCACAGGAGACCGCGGCGCAGTCCGCCTCCCCTTCGCAGTACGCCGGGATCATCTTCAGCGGGAACCCTCATGAGACGGTTCCACGAAAACTGCTGCTCGATAATCGCCTGACGCCTCTGGAAAGAAACTGTTGGCAAGTCTTCCGCCTGCTCGTCAATGAAGACGGCGTTACGGCATTCCCGACCTACGATCAACTCCGTCCTTACCTGGGAATGAATCCAGGAAAACACGCATCCCGGGAGACTGTGTCTAAAGCGCTGACCGTGCTTCGACTCACTCGCTGGCTGAGCCTTGGGCGCAGAGTGCGCAATGAAATGAGCGGCCAGGTCCAAGGCAACGTGTATCTCCTACATGACGAGCCTGTAACCCCGGCTGAAGCCATCGAGTTCGATAAGGACTACATGCAGCTATTGCTCCAATCTATGGAGCATCAGAACAAGGCCATTAAGGAGGTGGCGGAGATTTCCTGGCGCGAGTTCACCAGCGACCCGGACGTAGGACGCCGCCTTCCGACGCACGTCGACACGATTGCTGAACGTCTTAATGGTCAGGCCTGGGCAGTCGAGAGCAAGCTGCACGCCCTCCCTGCCCCTGAGTTCGGAATCCGAACTCAGTATGAAATCAACGAGTCGCCCCTGAGTTCGGATTCCGAACTCAGCGCGAACCCAGCGAAACAAGGCGCTCTGCCTCTCAGTTCGGATTCCGAACTCAGTGGAAATTCGCCGAGTACACCCTTAGTTCGGATTCCGAACTCATATAGTACGTATACAGATACACACAAAGATGTTTGTAAAAGCTCTGTACTTCCCGCGGGTAATCCAGAAGGCGTCGCGGCGAACTGGCTGATTGCCCTGGAAATGCTCAGCACTGAGCACCGGGGAAAAGCCCGATCGATCATGCAAACGGTCCCTGATGACCTGAGGGAAGCCGTCATGGGCCAATGGGCACATCGCTGCATCGAGGGTGAGGTCAGCAAACCCATGGCTTACCTGTCATCGCTGGCAACGCGCGCCATTCGCGGAGACTTCAACGCTGACTGGCAGCCCAGCCCGCAACTGCAACCCAAGGTCGTCCAGGCACAGCCTGCCAGCCCTGGAGCACCTGCTGCACGCCCTCAGTCCCCGCCAACCAAGGCAGGGATGCAGACTGCGAAAGCGGCTATGAACTCGATTTGGCAACAGCTGAAACCACGTCAGGGAGGATCATCGACTGATTGAACAGCCGATGCCTCTCCCTCTCGACCGAGAGCCTGGCGCCGATGGCCGGCAGGGTGATTCCACTGGAATCACTCAGCCAAGGACTGATCACCGGCGCCGATGGCGAGCGGGATGGTCCGGCCCGCACCACTCGACCAGGGCCTGATCGTCGGCGCCGACGGCGAGCTGGGTGATTCCACTGGAATCACTCAGCCAGGGACTGATCACCGGCGCCGATRGCGAGCGGGATGGTCCGGCCCGCACCMCTCGACCAGGGCCTGATCGTCGGCGCCGACGGCAAGCTGGTTGGTGCTACTGGAAACACCCAGCCACATCCTTTCCTTATATAGGACAAGAACAAAATCGCGGCCGGCGGGCTGAGCATTTCCTGCTGCGGCAGATCCCGCTGATTAGGAGCATGGGCACGTTCCTCAACCTTAATAAGGAAACCGTGCCCATGGCTGACAACTACCAGCTCAACATTGGCTCCTTGCGGAGTGCTGTTGAGCTCACCCTCCACACGCACCACGCAGCGCGAATCTGGATGGGCCGCCCTCAGACTGAAGGCAAGGCCAGCATTCTCGGGCTGGCAGGCTTCTGCGCGAAGATCAATCAGATGTCGCGTGGTGCCTCCCAGGACGACCCCTACTCCGACTGGTGGATGATTCGGCTCGAGGAGAAAATCAACGAGTCGGACGAAGCCCTGAAGGTCATCGACAAACGTCTGGACGATGTCATGGCCCAGTTGCCTTCGATGATCACCATCGGCAATAACCTCTCGATCCAGCCCGTCAAGCTGCCGCTCTTCATCTCCAACCCGTTGGGCTTCAAGGCGGTCTACCTGCTGACCTCCTACGACGAGATCGTTCGACGCATCCTTCTGGCTCAGCACGTTGGTCTCATCGGCCGGCGCGACATGGAGCTGTGGATCGACGAAGGCGCCCGCGTTCTGCGTAGCCTCTTCGGGCTGGCCCAGCTCTATCGCTTTTCCGGTGCATGCCGCGACGACTTCGCGGCGAACAACGCAAAAGCAGACCAGGCTCGCAAGATGTACGAGCGGCACGGTGAGATTCCCCAGGACATCCTGGAGGGCACCAGACGTTCTTCCTTCGCCCCACCGATCACTCGCGGTCAACCACAACCACGCGAGCCCTTCTCCGATGACCACGAAGATCTCGGCGAGGACTGATCATCATGCTGCCGCACAACCGCCCGAAGCATGAGCTGCAACAGACTCTCTTCCGACCGCTGCAACAGACTGCCTATCAGGGCCTGCAACAGAGTGCCTCACTAAAAGGCCTTTTAAGACCTTTTAAAGGTAAGGGGGAGATGACCCAGTTGGCCGAGCATTGCCAGGCGCTGGAAGTCGGTCTGAAACAGCTTGCCCAGGAAGTGCTGGCCCAGGTCCGCCATCACCCCTTCAGCTTGCTTCCAGTTCGGTTGATCGAGCAGAACACCCAGGCCGGAACAACCTTTCTTCGCTGGCAGCACATCCAGTCCCGAAAGATGGGGGTGGGCATCTGGGCGGAGATGCTGCGGCAACCCAAGACTCCATCCCACCTGCTGCAGGACCTGCTCGCCCTCGAGCAGCAACGAATCATCCTCAACATGCAGATGAGCCTCATCCACTCCATCGCCAAACAGGCCGCCGAGTGCGCGGAGAAGATGGGCCAGGCCGAGGGCGAGTACCTGGTTCGCCTGCAGCAGAACACGAATCCATCGCAACACAACTGACCGGAGATCCACCATGAGCACACCCGTAGTATGGGAAGGCAACATCGGCTCCCTGCCCGAGTACAAGAGCTTCCCCAACGGCAACAATGGCCCGCGGCAACTTCTGCGTCTCAACATCATGTTCGACAACTCGATCCCGGACGGCCAAGGTGGCTATAAGGACCGTGGAGGGTTCTGGTGCAACGTCGAGTGGTGGCATCAGGATGCCGAGCGCTTCGCCTCTGTGTTCCAGAAAGGCATGCGGGTCCTGGTCCAGGGACGCGCCATCATGGACAGCTGGAAGGACAAGCAAACTGGCGAGGAAGTCCAGGCACTGAAGGTCGAGGCGAGCCGAGTTGCGATCCTCCCCCATCGGGTTGCCCAGGTATCGCTCCTGACCTCCGGGACCGGCCAACAACAACAGCAGAATCCTCGGACTGATCGTCAGCCGCCTGCGCCGCAGCACCCTACCCAGGACATGCGCGACTACGATGGATTTGACGACGACATTCCCCTGTAACCCCCCTCCTTAATTTAGCGCGCCCCTTCGCGAGGCTCCCGGGGACAAGGACGTCCCATCGCGTAGCTCCTGTACCACCCAGTCACTCCCGCCTCCGGAAACGCATTTGGTGAGGCGGCCCGTCGCGAAGCTGCAGGTGGCAAGAACTTTGCTCCGTCATCCATGTCTTCAGTCCAACCTCTGACAGCAACCGCCATGGCCCAATTGTTGAACAAACCCATCACCCCCTCCGAGCTCGAGCTCGTCGAGCTCTATCGCAAGCTGAGCAAAGAGCAGCAGGCTCTACTCCTTCCCATTCTTCAGGACCGTGTGGACGGTAAGCTTTCGAACACCGAGTTCCTAGGCCAACTGCGTCAAATCCCCTCGCAGATAGACCGGCGCTAAATCGCGCCCCCTTCGTGAAGCTCCCACGCCAAGGACTACTGAGTCGTGGCGTTTCACCTCATATCCACTCCACAACTGTTTCCCGTAACACAACGCCCTTGCTTGACGTGAGGGTGTTGCGGCCCGCATTACCCAGCCAGCCCTGACCTCAGTGCGGACGATTGGACAACTGGTTCCACTGGAACCGCTCGACCTGGGGCTGGACGCCGGCGCCGACGGCGAGCTGGGTGATTCCACTGGAATCACCCAGCCAGGACCACAGTGATGGTGCCTACGGCAACCTGGGTGCTTCGGCCCGAAACAGCCGGGCCGAAAGGGGGGCGCTGCAAGCAGCGCCTGCCCAGGTCTCTTGTGGAACGATCCTGCAGGGTGAGGGAAATCCACTGCCTCACAATGCGCATTTCCGGGTGTTTTCCGCCTTGAACAAGCCGAGCCTTGCGTCAGAACGAGCTCTGCCGAGCCATCTCCAGCAAAAATGTGCCACATCGTGAAGCCGCTGGAAGCCAGGCATCTCTCGACGATCCCCTACACTCGGTGCCAACCCATGAAACAGTTTCGGACCGCCTTCTGCTTCGCGCTCGCCCTGATCACTCACACGCCCAGTTGGGCGGCGGCTCCCATCGAACAGGGGCCCAACGACAAGCTCTTGGTCTCCGGAGCCCTGTATCGGGACGACTACATGGTCATGTCGTTCGCAGACATTATCGACAATGGTCAAACGCTCCGAGCGCAGGCCCAGGTCACCAGCTCCTGCGTCTCGAAGGTGAGTTCTACGGGAGATAAGGAGCTTCTGACCCCCGCCACTTATCAGCATGGTTACGATCTGAATGTGACGCCGATCGTCCAGCCCGATGGGGCGGTCACTCTCAGTTATTGGCTCCATAGCGATCAAGTGCTGGGCTTCCTGAATCCTGCTAAGGATGTGAAGGCCACAGGGGCGCCACAGTTCAAGCAACTCGACTTCGAGACGACCGCTCCTAGAAGGACACAGTTCGGTCGAGAAGAAGTCACCGAATTTAGCTGTGACCAAGTAATGACCGTGGACGGCAAGCAGCCCCTCAAACAGGTGAACTGCCGTTATCATCTCGTTGTGACGGTAAACAAGGCTCCCGGTCGGTAACCTGCACTGCAGCGCCAACCTAAATCACAGGAGGCCCTCTGTGTCAGATCAAAGCGCGCCAGAGCAAAAGGTCGATAGGAGGCACTTCAACAACCCTCATCTGACCATTGCAGCCGCTGGTGCAGAAGCTGCGCAGAAAGGGCTTCCCGTGCATGCCTGCCCTTACAAGCACCCCGCCATGTTGGCCAGTTGGCTGAAAGGGTACCGGCAGGCCCAGCAGCTGACGCTGAACCTCTAGTCCATATCGACCCTCCCGCCAAATTCACCCCACACCTAATGCCCATTTCGCGTTGATCCAGTTCAGGCCTGCCGCAACAGTGCGGCCTGGATCAACGGATAGGGGCACCCCATGAAACTCATGATCATCGAGGCACCGGGCAAGCTGAAGAAGCTCGGTCCCATGATGAAGAAGCTGCGCCCAGGCGAGGACTGGATGGTTGTCGCCAGCGGCGGCCACATCCGCGACCTGCCGGAGAAGGGCCAGGACAGCACCATGATCACCACGGGTGTGCTCAAGAACTTGCGCCCAGTGTACGAAGTGCTGCCCAAGAGCCAGCGCAACGTCAAAAGCATGCGCGATGCGTTGAAGACGGCCACGGAGATTTACATTGCCACTGACCCGGATCGGGAAGGTGAGTCGATTGCCTGGCACATCCAGCAGACGCTGGGCATTCGCGACTACCGGCGCATCACCTTCAACCAGATCACCAAATCGGCAGTACGAGAGGCACTGGCGAACCCGCGCAAGATAGATCTGCCGCTGGTAGCGTCCCAGGAATGCCGGCGTGTTCTGGACCGCCTGGTGGGCTACCTCGTAACGCAGGAACTTCGACGCACTCTCGGCGAGCCCACGTCTGCAGGTCGCGTTCAATCTGTCGCCGTCTACATCGTGCTCCTGCGCGAACGCGAGATTCGCAACTTCAAGGTCATTCACCACTTCGGCGTGGACCTGACCTTTCTGGATGAGGCAACGAAGCAGAAGTGGAAGGCAGAGTGGGTGACCGTTCCTGACTTTGCGACTGAAGACCACCCCTACGTCCAGGACGGCACCTTGGCCAGCCAGGTTGCCGGGACGCGCGCCGTAATCGTCGAGTCCTGCTCCGACAGCAAGAAACGCCGCGGGCCACCCGCGCCCTTCATCTCCTCGACGATGCAGCAGGCGGCCAGCGTGGCCTTGGGGTGGGATCCGGACAAGACCATGATGATTGCCCAGAAGCTCTACGAGCAGGGCGTCATCAGCTATCACCGTACTGATAACCCCAATCTGGACGACGATGCGATGGTGCATCTGAAGGCTGTTGCACGCCAGATGGGGCTGGAGGCAGTCGAGGAGCGCCGGGTATTCCAAGCCGGCGATGCCGCCCAGCAAGGCCACCCGGCCATCACGCCGACCAGTTGGGCTGACGAAATAGCGGGCGAAACGCCCGATGAGCAGTCGCTCTACAAACTCATCCGAATACGCGCGCTGGCGAGTCAGCTTGCGGACGCCATCTACGATGTACGCACCGTCAAGCTCCTGGCCAAGGGACCGGATAAACGCCCACTGCGTTTCGCCGCAACCGGTAGCACCATTTTCTACCTCGGCTGGAAGAAGCTGCTCAAGGGCGACGACGCTGAAGAAGATAAGACCGAGCCGCCGAAGAACCCAGTCCCGAAACTGGAGCCCAGGCAAATCCTCGCCGTTCACCAGGGCGAAGTGCTCAGCCAGAAAACGAAGGCGCCGCCGCGCTTCACCAAGGCCAGCCTGATCAAGGAGTTGGAGCGGTTGGGGATTGGACGCCCAAGTACCTTCGCCGCAATCGTCAAGAACATCACTGGCAAGAGCCTGGTCGTCGAGGAAAAGCGCAAGTTGGTCCCTGGCCCCCTCGGGGAGAAGACAATAGCCAAGCTTGAAGGCAACTTCACCTTCCTGCAGCTGGAGTTCACCAGCAGCATGGAGAAGGACCTGGACAAGATCGCCCAGGGCCAAGAGACGTACAGCTCCGTCGTGGCCAGATTCTACGAGCACCTCGGGGCGGAGCTCCATAAGCTGCAGACTCAACCGTCTGCCACCATGCAACGCGGCGCTAACGCACCGGCTTCACGGCCTACCAGCAGCGAGTACAAGTGCGGCAAATGCGGGGAACCGCTTACTCGCAGGCAGAAGGCTGGTCAGTACGACTTCTGGGGGTGCACAGGGTATAGATCTACCGGTTGCAAGGTGTCGTACCCCTCGGTCAAGGGGAAGCCCGATATGACCCAGCCGAGGGGCATGTAGCGTATGGCTCGCCCCCGCATTATGAACCGCTCGCCCGAACTGCTCGGCAACGTCGTATTCGACGGCTACGACTTCGGTCTGCAGCTGCCGTTCCTGGAGGGTGCCAACAAGGTGCTGCTCGCCCGTGGCGGCTTCTACATCCGCCGCGGTGATCATCCGTATTACCGGTACTGGAGGCTTCCCAAGAACAAGCTCTTCCACGAGTTGGACCTGCTCTTCCACCGCCTGCAGGAACTCGCCCAGGACCGCTACACCGAATCCTGGCAAAGCTTCCAGCAGAAGCTGGAGAAGGCTCAGGCCGACCCAACCCGTGAAGCATTCGCCTGGGGCTTGAAGCTCCGCATCGCCCCGCTGGCAGACGACGGCGTGCTGCTCTCGGGCGACTATCACCCTGGCGTCGTTGCGGTCGCGCGGCGCATGCACGGCGTCTTCCTAGGTCACTCCAGCTCGTGGCGCATCGACGCTTCTGCAGAGTTGGTGCGCAGCAATGTGATCCTGGAACTCGGGCTAGCCGAGGACCAGTTCGAGATCCTGGATGTCGTCCAGGAGCTGCTGAGCGACGGAACTGTCGCGCCGGCGGAGGACATGCCTAGGATCAGCCTCGGCGGTCCTCCCCAGGAGCCTGCGGCCCCGACTGGGGACGAGGAGGTCTCCACCGATATCTATCTGGCGGCCGTCTCGCCGATCGAGCGCACTGAGTACACCCAGAGCGCGATCACCGAGGCCCTGCGCGGCTACTCACTCCTGGATCACCAGCCTGCTGGGATCGCGCACCTGCTTCAGCGGACCAGCGCGCTGCTGGCCGATGACATGGGGCTGGGCAAGACACGCCAGGCAGTGATTGCAGCACACATCCGCGCTGCCGGCACGCCGATCCTGGTGATCACGCTGTCTTCCCTGCTGATCAACTGGGAGCGCGAGATCCACGCGGTCTACCCCGAAGCCCGGGTTGCTCTGCAGCAGGACGATCCGACGGCGGAGTGGATGGTCATCAACTACGAGCGGCTGGGCGACTTCGTCGTCCAGGCCGAGCGCTTCAGCGTCATGATCATCGACGAAGCGCATAGGTTGAAGGAGTCCACGGCGGAATGGACACGCCACGGATTCGATATCGCCGCGAAGGTCCCCAATCGCTACTTGCTCACCGGCACGCCGGTGCTCAACCGCGAAACCGAGCTCCACACGCTCCTCCGGTTATCTGGGCATCCTGTTGGCCAACTGTCGCTCAAGGACTTCTGTGAGCGCTTCGCTGGCAACCCGGAGTTCCGTCAGAACCTGCGCGCCGAGCTCGGCGACTGGATGCTCCGCCGCCGCAAGGACGTCCTGCCCAACCTGAAGGGCAAGCAGCGGCAGCTGCTACCCGTGGAGCTGGCTGCAGACGAGCGTCGCATGTACGACACGCTGCGCCTCGAGGACAGGCCCATCTTCGCTCGACTCGGTGCCCTCCGGCGCTACCTGGAGCAGGTCAAGGTCCGCGTGGCCATGGACCTGGTCAGCGAGCTGGATCCGGCTGACAAGGTAATCCTCTTCTGCGAGTTCAAGCCAACGGTGGCGATGCTCAAGGAGCTCTGCGATCAGGCCGGCATCGGCAACGTCACCTTGGTCGGCACGGATACCTTGAAGAAGCGTCAGAAGGCCATCGACAAGTTCCAGGAAGACCCCGACTACCGCGTGTTCATCTGCACCACGTCGGCCGCCGGCACCGGCAACAACCTCACCGCAGCGAACTACGTGTTTTTCCTCGGCCTGCCCTGGACGCCTGGCCAGCAAGACCAGGCCGAAGACCGAGCCTATCGCAACGGCCAGTTGCGCATGGTCATCGTGAAGATCCCGCTGGTAGAAAACACCATCGACCAGCAGCTGTGGCAGATGTTGTTGGCGAAACGCCAGGTCAGCATGGAACTCATCGAACCGGAGGCAGATCAGGAGGCGCTGGCAAAATCGTTGTTAGCGGCCAACATCGCCACATAGATGGTCAACAACGCATACTTGAGCGTTCTTCGCCTTCGGCCTGACCATTCTTAGCTAATTGTCATCAGGGGGGCAGCAATCGGCCAGAAGCGGGCCTCAGAGATCCAGGCTACAGACTGATACACACCGCTTGGGTTTCTGTTGCTGCCTCAGAAAGGTCTGAATACACTGCCCATCATGACCCGTCGCCTTCGATTGCTTATCGTCTTGCTCCTCAGCCTCACGCTTCCTCTCACGGGGATGGCGGGAATTGAGGCACCCACTGAACCCTGCCCGATGCAAAGCATGGGCATGGGCCAGATGGCGGGTATGGATCAGGACTGCTGCCAGGATTTGGGCAAGATGACCCAGCATGGCAAGAAGGACTGCAAGAGTGGGCAGGAATGCAAGACCAGCAGCCTGTTGCAGGTCAGCGTCCTGAAAGCTGCCCATCCCGTCGCCACTCCCCCGCGGCCTTCGCCGTACATCGATGTAGTTCTCAGCCAGGCACCTGCAGACCTCTGGCGACCTCCCTGCGCCTGATTCCTCTCTCGACCTGAACCCTGCCCGCGGCCCTGAAGGCTGCCGGGTGGCTTGCGCTCACGCGCTGGTTTTCCTGAGGAATCCTCATCGTGACTCACGTCCGACTCCACCCCGGCTGGCTGCTGCTCGCGCTGCTGCCGGGCTGGTCGGCACAGGCTGCGTCCCTGTCACTGGACGACGCCCTGCTGCTGGCTGAACGCAACGCCCCTTCCCTGCTCGCACAGAACGAGAAAGCCTCGGCGGCGAGAAGCGCCGCCATTCCAGCTGGGGAACTGCCCGATCCCAAGCTCAATCTTGGTCTGCAGAACGTCCCCATCGAGGGTGGCGAACGCTGGAGCACCCAGCGCGACAACATGTCCATGCAGGTCGTCGGCCTGATGCAGGAGATGCCCAACGGCGACAAGCGCAAGGCCCGCGTCGAGACCGCCCAGGCCGCCATCGAACGCGCCGATGCCGAAGCTGGCGTCGAACGCCTGAAGGTCCGTAGTGCCTCGGCCCAGGCCTGGATCGCGACCTATACGCTGCAACGCAAGCTGGCGATGTTCGACGACTTCTACCGCGAAAACCGCCTGCTCGACGCCACCGTCCGCGCACGTCTGGCGGGGGGTCGCGCAAGTACTGTCGATGCGGTGGCGCCGCGTCAGGAGGCCGCGCTGCTGGACGAGCAGAAAGACGACCTGCTGCGCCAGGAAGCCCAGGCACGGGCGGCGCTCAAACGCTGGATTGGCCAGGCTGCTTCCCAGGAGCTGAGCGGCGACTTCCCGCACTGGTCCATCGACGCCTCCCACTCGCTGCAACAGTTGCACCAGCACCCCGAACTTGCCGCCTACGGTCCGATGACCCGCGAGGCCGAAGCCCTAGTGCGCGAGGCCGTGGCCGAGAAGAAACCGGACTGGAGCTGGGAAGTGGATTACCAGCGCCGTGGCCGCGAGTTCGGCGACATGATGACGTTGCAGGTTAGTTTCGACTTGCCGCTGTTCACCGGCACCCGCCAGGACCCGAAGATTGCCGCGCGACGAGCCCAGGTAAGGCAGTTGGAGGCCGAGCGAGAGGCGCTGGCCCGCGAACACGAGCAGGCACTGGAGGGCGACCTGGCTGAATACCGCCGGCTACAACGCGCCGTCGAGCGCAGCACCGGCACCTTGGTACCGCTGGCCGAGGAGAAGGTACGCCTGGCCACCGCCGGCTACCGATCAGGCAAGTCTGGTCTCGACGAGGTAGTGAGTGCCCGCCAACAACTGGTCGAGGCCCGGCTCAAACAGATCGACCTGCAAGGCTCCCTTGCACAGGTCGCCGCGCGTCTCTACTTCACCTATGAGGAGGGACGCGCATGAACCGCTTCCCCTGGAACACCTTCGCGCTATTGATCCTCGCAGGGGCTGTCGGCGGCGCTGGCGGCTATTGGCTTGCCCGGCAGGCTCAGGTGCAGGCGCCGCTGGCCTCGGCCACCCCGGAGCGCAAGCCGCTGTACTGGTACGACCCGATGGTGCCGCAGCAGCACTTCGATGCGCCGGGCAAGTCGCCCTTCATGGATATGCAGTTGGTGCCCAAGTATGCCGATGCTGCCGAGAGTGTACCGGCGGTGCGCATCGAGCCAGGTATCCAGCAGAACCTCGGCGTACGCCTGGCCAGCGTTACCCGCGGCACGCTCGACCGTACGCTGCAGGTCACTGGCGTGCTGGCCTTCAATGATCGTGATGTGGCTGTGCTGCAGGCGCGCGCCGGCGGCTTCGTCGAGCGTACCTACTCGCTTGCGCCGGGCGACGTGGTGAGCGCCGGAGCTCCAATGGTCGATGTGCTGGTGCCAGAGTGGGCGGCGGCGCAGGAAGAGTTCATCGCCTTGCGCCATTCGGGCGAACCGGCGCTACTGGCGGCGGCGCGACAACGCCTGCTGCTGGCCGGCATGCCGAACGGACTCGTGCAACAGATCGAGCGCAGCGGCAGAGTCCAGCCGGTGACTACCCTGGACGCGCCGATTGCCGGAGTCATCCGTGAGCTGGAGGTGCGCCCCGGCATGACACTGGCCGTTGGCGCCCCCCTGGCCAGGATCAACGGCCTGGGTCGTGTCTGGCTGGAGGCCGCCGTACCGGAGGTGCAAGCCGCAGGACTCAAGGCCGGCCAGTCGGTCGATGCCCGTCTGCCAGCGCTGCCAGGCCATCCGGTGACCGGTACCCTGACCAGCATCCTTCCGGAGAACGACCAGCAGAGCCGCACCTTGCGCTTGCGCATCGAGCTGCCCAACCCAGATGGACAACTGTTCCCCGGCATGACCGCACAGGTCAGCCTCGACCTGGCCGGCCAGAGCGATGTGCTGCAGATCCCCAGCGAAGCGCTGATCCGCACCGGCAAGCGCAATCTTGTGATGCTGGCGGAGGACCAAGGCCGGTTCCGCCCGGTGGAAGTGCGTCTCGGCCAGGAGAACGATGGGCTGGTGGCCGTACTTCAAGGTCTGGACGAAGGCCAGCGGGTGGTCGCTTCCGGGCAGTTCCTGATCGACTCGGAGGCCAGCCTGAAAGGCATCGAAGCGCGCACGGCAGAAGAGCCGGCGGCAAAGATGACGATGCCTGCTGTGCATGAAGCGGATGGCCGCATCGTGGAGATCACCGCACAGGGTCTGACCATCAGCCACGGCCCGTTCAACACCCTGGGCATGCCCGGCATGACCATGACCTTTGCACTCGCTCGCCCTGAACTGGCAGCCGGCCTGAAGCCTGGCGATCGCATTCGCTTCGGTGTCAGCCAGGGAGACTCAGGCCTGGTAATCGAACAGGTCCGCAAGCAGGAGCAACAGCCATGATCGCGAAGCTCATACGCTGGTCGGTGGCCAATCGTTTCCTGGTACTGCTGGCTACCCTGTTGATTGTCGCCTGGGGTGTCTGGACGCTACGCAGTACACCGGTCGATGCCCTGCCAGACCTTTCCGATGTCCAGGTCATCATCCGCACCAGCTATCCGGGACAGGCACCGCAGATCGTCGAGAACCAGGTCACCTACCCGCTGGCCACCACCATGCTGTCGGTGCCCGGTGCGAAGACCGTGCGCGGCTTTTCCTCCTTTGGCGACAGCTTCGTCTACGTGCTGTTCGAGGATGGCACTGACCTCTACTGGGCGCGCTCGCGGGTGCTGGAGTACCTCAACCAGGTGCAGTCGCGCCTGCCGCCCACGGCGAAGACGGCGCTCGGCCCAGACGCCACCGGCGTCGGCTGGATCTACCAGTACGCCCTGGTGGACCGCAGCGGCCGGCATGATCTCGCCCAGCTGCGCGCCCTGCAGGACTGGTTCCTCAAGTTCGAACTGAAGACGGTGCCTGATGTTGCGGAAGTTGCCACCGTCGGTGGCATGGTCAAGCAGTACCAGGTGCTGCTCGACCCGGTKCGGCTGGCCAGCCTGGGYATYACCCAGGGCCAGGTGATCGAGGCCATCGGCAAGGCCAACCAGGAAACCGGCGGTGGTGTGCTGGAGCTGGGCGAGGCGGAGTTCATGGTACGCGCCTCGGGCTACCTGAAGAGCCTGGCCGACTTTCGCGCCATCCCGTTGCGCCTGTCCGGTAATGGCAGCCCGGTCACCCTGGGCGACGTCGCGAGTGTCCAGCTCGGCCCGGAAATGCGCCGCGGCATCGGCGAGCTGGACGGCGAAGGCGAAGCCGTGGGCGGAGTGATCGTCCTGCGCAGCGGCAAGAACGCCCGCGAAGCCATCACGCGGGTGAAGGACCGGCTGGAGGAACTGAAGAAGAGCCTGCCCGAAGGCGTGGAGATCGTCACCACCTATGACCGCAGCCAACTGATCGACCGCGCGGTGAGCAACCTCAGCCACAAGCTGATCGAGG
The DNA here is from genome assembly GCF_001672555.2 of Pseudomonas sp. AU11447. NCBI lineage: Bacteria > Pseudomonadati > Pseudomonadota > Gammaproteobacteria > Pseudomonadales > Pseudomonadaceae > Pseudomonas > Pseudomonas sp. AU11447. The sequence goes on from NZ_LZDG02000044.1 coordinate 128,359, forward strand.
AATTCCTCGTGGTAGCGCTGGTGTGCGCTGCCTTCCTCTGGCATCTGCGCTCGTCGCTGGTGGCCATCGTGTCGTTGCCGGTGGGTGTGCTGATCGCGCTGATCGTCATGCGTCAYCAGGGGATCAAYGCCAACATCATGTCSCTKGGCGGCATCGCCATCGCCATCGGYGCGATGGTCGACGCGGCRGTGGTGATGATCGAGAACGCACACAGGCGCGTCGAGGCCTGGCACCGGCAGCACCCTGGCGTTCCTCTGGTCGGCGAGCAGCACTGGAAGGTCATGATCGAGGCCGCCGTGGAAGTGGGGCCGGCGCTGTTCTTCAGCCTGCTGATCATCACGCTGTCGTTCATCCCGGTGTTCACCCTGCAAGCCCAGGAGGGCCGATTGTTCGGCCCGCTGGCGTTTACCAAGACCTACGCCATGGCCGGCGCCGCCGGGCTGTCGGTGACCCTGGTGCCGGTACTGATGGGCTACTGGATTCGTGGGCAGCTGCCACCGGAGCAGCGCAACCCGCTCAATCGCTGGCTGATCCGCCTCTACCAGCCGGCCCTGGATGCGGTACTGCGCCGGCCGCGGAGCACACTGGCGGTGGCAGCGCTGGTGTTCCTCTCCGGGCTCTGGCCGCTGTCCCACCTGGGCGGCGAGTTTCTCCCGCCGCTGAACGAAGGCGACCTGCTGTACATGCCCTCGGCCCTGCCCGGCCTCTCCGCGCAGAAGGCTTCGGAGTTGCTGCAGAACACCGATCGCCTGATCCGTAGCGTGCCGGAAGTCGCCAGTGTTTTCGGCAAGGCCGGGCGCGCCGAATCCGCCACCGATCCGGCGCCRCTGGAGATGTTCGAAACCACCATCCGCTTCAAGCCCAGGGACCAGTGGCGCCCCGGCATGACCAGCGAAAAGCTGGTGGAGGAACTGGACCGCGTGGTGAAGGTGCCGGGCCTGACCAACATCTGGATCCCGCCGATCCGCAACCGTATCGACATGCTCGCCACCGGCATCAAGAGCCCCATCGGGGTGAAGATCGCCGGCACCGACCTGGCCGAGATCGACCGTGCGACCCAGGCGGTGGAGCGGGTGGCGAAGACGGTGCCGGGCGTCAGCTCGGCGCTGGCCGAACGCCTGACCGGCGGCCGCTACATCGACGTCGAYATCGACCGCCAGGCGGCGGCGCGCTACGGCATGAACATCGCCGAYGTGCAGGCCATCGTCRGCAGCGCCATCGGCGGSGAGAACATCGGTGAAACGGTGGAAGGGCTGGCCCGCTATCCGATCAACGTGCGCTACCCGCGCGAATGGCGCGACTCGGTGGAGGCCCTGCGCCAGTTGCCGATCTACACCGCACAGGGCGGCCAGATCACCCTCGGCAGCGTAGCGCGAATAGGCATCAGCGAGGGGCCGCCGATGCTCAAGAGCGAGAACGCCCGGCTTTCCGGCTGGGTGTATGTCGACGTCCGCGGCCGTGACCTGGCCTCGGTCGTGGCGGACCTGCGCCAGGCGGTGGAGCGCGAGGTGAGGCTCGCTCCGGGCATGAGCCTGGGCTACTCCGGACAGTTCGAGTACCTGGAGCGCGCCAACGCCCGCCTCAAGCTGGTSGTCCCGGCGACCCTGGCGATCATCTTCGTGCTGCTCTACCTGACGTTCGGGCGCATCGACGAGGCCCTGCTGATCATGGCGACCYTGCCCTTCGCMCTCACCGGMGGCGTRTGGCTGCTGTACCTGATGGGTTTCAACCTGTCGGTGGCCACGGGKGTYGGYTTCATCGCCCTGGCCGGCGTGGCCGCGGAGTTCGGCGTGATCATGCTGGTCTACCTGAAGAACGCCTGGGCCGAGCATCCCCGGGCCAACCAGCCGTCCTCGCTGCTGGCGGCGATCCGCGAGGGCGCAGTCCAGCGGGTACGCCCCAAGGCCATGACCGTGGCGGTGATCGTCGCCGGCCTGCTGCCSATCCTCTGGAGCAGCGGCACCGGCAGCGAGGTMATGAGYCGCATCGCCGTGCCSATGGTCGGCGGCATGATCACCGCGCCSCTSCTTTCMCTGTTCGTCATTCCCGCCGCCTACTGGCTGATGCGTCGTCGTCAGTCGTCGGCAGCCAGCCAACCGCAACCTGGAGACATCCCATGAAAACCCCACTGATCACCCTGGGCGCCCTATTACTCGCCCTGTCTCATTCCGCCCTGGCCGAAGACGACGCCGGCATGAAGATGGACGGCATAAGCATGGACAGCGCCCAGCAAACGCCCATCGCGAGCGCCGAGGGCAGCGTCCGCGCCATCGACGCCGAACGCCACCTCGTCACCCTCGCGCATGGCCCGGTGGCGGCGCTGCATTGGCCACCGATGACCATGGCCTTCAAGGCCACCGCTGCACAACTCGACGGCCTGAGCGTGGGCGACAGGGTCGCCTTCGAGTTCCGCAACGCCAGTGATGGCGCCACCCTGGTCAACATCCGCAAGCCTTGAAGCCAGCCCCATGGACGCCTCGCCATCACGGCGAAGCGTCCATGGGCGGCATGGGCCTTCGTATTTCCACCACTCATCCGTGCAATTTCCTACCGGTGAACTCTCGGCGTCCGACGACTGTCTGTGTGCTGTCGGCCCACCGGGTGGAGCCCCTGGCCATTGGCCACCCGGCTAGTTCTGAACCCTTCGTTTCAAATAAAACGCCCGGCCGGCGTTTTCACTCCCGCAAGGCGGGTTTCGTTTCAAGTCATGTGAAGATTGCCCATGTCCCTATCGCGTCGTTTCCCTGCACGAGTTTCTCCCCTCCAGACCCGCGCCCTCGGCGCCTGCCTGTTTGCCGGCCTGCTGGCAGCCGGCGTCCCGGCCCAGGCCGAGGAGCCCGCCAGCAACGCGCGCTGGGTGAACGACAGCCTGAGCACCTATGTGCGCAGCGGCCCCACCGATGGTTACCGTATCGTTGGCACCCTCACGTCCGGGCAGCAGGTCCAGTTGCTCAGCACTTCCGGCGACTACAGCCAGGTACGCAGCGACAGCGGCAACAGCGTGTGGATCGCCAGCAAGGACCTGCAGGAAAAACCCGGCCAGGCCGAACGTCTGCCGGCGCTGGAGCAGAAAGTCACCGAGCTGACCACGCAGTTGCAGACCATCGACGACAGCTGGAAGAACCGTGTCCAGGGCATGCAGGAAACCCTGGATGCGCGCAAGAAGCTCATCGACGAACTTCAGGCCGCGCGTACCGCGCTGGATAGCGAGCTGAACGAAGCCCGCTCGCAACTGCGCGATGCCCAGGCTCAACTGGGCGACGAGAACAAGCAGGTGCTGATGCGCTACATGGCCTACGGCGGCAGCATCGCCGGCGCCGGCCTGCTCGCCGGGCTGATCCTGCCGACCATGCTGCGCGTGCGGCGCAAGCGCAGCACCGAGTGGGTCTGACGCCTCAGTCGATCAGCAATTCGTACTGCCGATAGCCCAGGGCGTCGCAGCCCCGTGGCTGGAACCCGGCGCGCTCATACAGGCGCCGCGCCGGGTTGTCGGGGCGCACACTGAGCTTGAGTCGCGTATAGCCTTCCTGCCGGGCGTCCTCGATGTAGCGCTGCAACAACGCTGCACCGACGCCCCTGCCCCGCCACGCCGTGCTGACGCCCAGGGTGCACAGTTCCGCGCTGCCATCTTCCGGCATCCAAAAGCTATAGCCCACGCTTTCGCCGGCGTGCTCGGCAATGGTCAGACGCTCAAAGTGATCGAGCCAGCGCGCCAGATGCCGGTCGAAGCCTTCCCTCCAGCGCGCCTCATGGGCAGGCTCCCACTCACGGATATAGGCCTCTTCGCCGCGCTGGACGTAGGGGACATCGGTGATCCGGGCGGGGCGGAAGGAGAGGTTCATTGCAGGCAGCCATGGACAGTGCGGCCAGCCTATCTTAGCTGCTGGCCCTACCGGTTCGCTTTGCTCCCATGACAACCCGCCTCACGCCACCGCGCTCTCCACCCCAGCGTCGAGGTCCACCAGCAATTCGATCATTGCCCGCGCCGCTGCCGAGAGGCGGTCGCCGCTGCGGGTGACGATGCCGCAACGGGCCTGGAGGATGTCGACGTTGTTGGGCAGGTTGCGGAAGTGCAGGCGCACCAGTTCGCCGCGCGCCATGGGCTCGCTCAGGGCCTCCTCCACGGCGATGCCGATGGCGTCGGTCTGGCTGACGATGCGCACCAGCGAGGCCATGTCCTCGCACTGCACATTGGTGGTGATGTCGATCTTGCCGCTGAGGTTGGCGAGCATCTTCCGCGCGCTGGGGGGGATCAGCGTGGCGGCCAGCGGGTAGGCGAACATGTCGTTGGTGGAGAGGCTCTCCTTGGCCAGTAGCGGATGCCCCTGGCGGCAGAAGAACAGGCCGCTGCGCGGCTTCAGCGCACGGGTCTGGAAGTTCGGGTCGGCTTCGAAATGGCGGATGTCGGCGACGAAGAATTCGATCTCCTCGCGGCTCAGGCTGCGCGCCAGGCGCTCCCAGTTGTCCACGCCGAACTGGATGTGGATGCGCGGGTAGCGCTGGACGAAGCGCGACACCGCGTCGGACACCAGCTTCTGCGCCGGGGCCGGCCCGCTGCCGAAGCGCAACTCGCCCGAATCCAGCTTGTTCAGTCTCGCGACCGCATGGCTCAGGTTGTTCGCGCCCTGCACCAGGCTCAGCGCGTGCTGCAGCACCACCTGGCCCTCGGGAGTCGGCCGCAGGTCCTTGCTGCCTCGGTCCACCAGGCGGCAGCCCAGCTCCTGCTCCAGGCCCTGGATGCTGCGGCTGAACGCCGGCTGGGTAATGCCCATGGCGTCGGCCGCGCGAACGAAGCTGCGGTGTTCGTTGAGGGCGATGAAGTAGCGGAGTTGGCGCAGATCCATGATGCATTTCCGGCATTGAAAATAGTGGGCAAAGGCATTTGCCGCTCGTTATGCGCTGGTTTTAAATGCAAGCTCTTATTCCGTCAATGAAGAATAAAACAAACATCTATTCTTTTATGAACTAAGAATATAGCTCAGACCAGGAGTCGCCCGATGCCAGCCTTGCCCCTCCTTTCCTCGCGAATGTGTCAGCCGCGCTGTCGCTGACAGCAAACGCCGCAGACCCCATAGAGAAAACGTCGCTCGCCACTTTCGTGTGGCGCGGCCCCCTTTTGCCCGCGATCGGCGCGGACAGACAAGGACACAGCATGATTTCGAGACATTCGCCCTTCCCCTTCGCCCCGCGCCGGCTGCGCGCTCCGGACTACGCAGTGGTCCTGCTGTTGGCACTGGGCGGCGCCCTGCCGGTGCTCGCCGAGGAAAGCGAGGACAGCACGACTGCCGCTCAGACCGATAAGGCCGTAAGCGCCGCGCCGGCCAAGGCCGATGCCACCCTGGGCAAGGTCACCGTCACCGCCCGCCGCCGCGAGGAGGATTCGCAGAAGGTACCCACGCCGATCACCGTGGTCGGCGGCGAAACTCTGGAAACCCAGCGCGTCTACAAGGTGCAGGACCTGCAGCAGATCCTGCCCAGCGTGAACGTCGCCTTCATCCACGCGCGGCAGTCGAGCATCGCCGTGCGCGGCATCGGCAACAACCCGGCCAGCGACGGCCTGGAAGGCAGCGCCGGGGTCTACCTGGACAACGTCTACCTGGGCCGCCCAGGCATGGCAGTGTTCGACCTGCTGGACATCGAGCAGCTGGAACTGCTGCGCGGCCCGCAGGGCACACTGTTCGGCAAGAACACCACGGCCGGCGTGCTGAACATCAGCACCCGCGCACCGACCTTCAGCCCCGAGCGCAGCGTCGAGGTCTCCGGTGGCCAGGACGGCTACTTCCAGGGCAAGGGCACCGTCTCCGGCGCGCTGACCGACACCCTGGCCGGGCGTGTGTCCGCCTACCGCACCCGCGACGACGGCTACATCAAGAACGTCCATGACGACAACTACCTGAACGGCGGCGAGCGCCAGGGCATCCGCGGGCAATTGCTGTTCAAACCCAACGAGGACTTCGACCTGCGCTGGATCAACGACTACAACGAGGAGGATTCGAGCAACGGCAGCATGGTGGTCTATGGCGCCGCCGACCGCTTCTGGCAGCGCGCCGCCGCAGTAGGCGCTTCGCCGATCCGCGATCCGGACCGGCACAAGGTCAACATCAACAGCCGCCAGCACGTCAGCGTGCACCAGGGCGGCAGCTCGGTGGAGGCCAACTGGAACCTCAACGGCGGCTACAAGCTGACCTCCATCAGCGCCTATCGCTACTGGCACTTCACCCCGGCCAACGACGAGCAACTCAACGTCTCGGCGATCAACAACACCGGCGTGGAAGTCCACGACCGCCAGTTCTCCCAGGAAATCCGCCTGGCCTCGCCCACCGGCGGCTTCTTCGACTACGTGCTGGGCGCCTATGCGTTCAACCAGAACCTGGGCAACAAGACCTTCACCGACTACGGCCCGCTGGCCGACCCGTACCTGCTGGGGGCGAACCTCAACGCCCTGAACAACACCTACTCCAAGGCCAACGGCAAGATCGAAACCGACAGCTTCGCGCTGTTCGCCCAGGGCACCTGGCACCTCACCGACAAGCTGGACTTCACCGCCGGCCTGCGCGGCACCTACGAGGAGAAGGACGCCAAGGTCGAGCGCTTCGCCCCGGTCGGCGGTGCGCCGGTCAGTGGCGTCGGCGCAGTGGTCCGCAACAACCAACTGGGCGCCTACGACTCGGGCGACCTCAGTCTCTACAGCTTCGCGCCCTCGGCCCTGCTGAGCCTGAGCTACCAGTTCACCGATGACCTGCTCGGCTACGCCTCGCTGTCCCACGGCGAGAAGTCCGGCGGCGTGAACCTGGCCGTGGCCAGTGCGCCCACGGCCGGCGCCGACTCCCTGCTGGTCGGCCCGGAGCGCGCCAACGACGCCGAACTGGGGATCAAGACCACACTGTTCGACAACCGCCTGCAACTCAACACCAACCTCTTCTGGACCGGCATCCACGGCTACCAGGCCACCACGCTGTACCAGCCGCCGGGTTCGACCCAGCTGGTCTCGGTGCTCTCCAACGCCGGCAGCGTGCGCTCGCGCGGCCTGGAGTTCGAGGCCACCGCGCTGCCCATTCGCGGCCTGACGTTGAACTTCAACGGCTCCTACAACGACGTCACCTACCTGTCGTTCAAGGACGCCCCGTGCCCGGCGGAAATCTCCACCCAGCCCGGTGCGCCCGCCACTTGCGACCTCACGGGGCAACGCGTGGTCGGCGCCTCGAAATGGATCGCCAACCTCAATGGCGAATACGCCTGGAACCTCGACGACGGCATCCGCCCGTACGTGACCGGCAGCTACTCCTACCGCTCCGAGGCCGAGGGCACGCTGGACAACTCCGACCTCTCGAAGATCGACGGCTACGGCCTGGCGAACTTCTCCGTCGGCCTGCGCAAGGACCTCGGCGACGGCCAGCTGGACGCCTCGGTCTGGCTGAAGAACGCCTTCGACAAGGACTACTACCTGGCCGCCTTCGCCAGCATCAACGGCTCCTACACCGCCTCGGTGGGGCAGCCGCGGACTCTGGGCGCGTCGGTCCGTTACGACTTCTGATCCCCATCCGCCGCGCTCCCGAGCGCGGCGCTATTGCCACAGCAAGAGGACGATGAGATGAGCACTGCAGCACAAGCCATTCAGCAAGACCTGGTACACCTGGACATCCACCCGGTAGCCGGCCGCATCGGTGCGGAAATTCGCGGCGTGACGCTTTCCGGCGATCTCGACGCCGCCACCATCGAGGCCATCCAGGCTGCGCTGGTGCAGCACAAGGTGATCTTCTTCCGGGGCCAGACCCAGCTCGACGACCAGGGCCAGGAAGCCTTCGCCAAGCTGCTCGGCGAGCCGGTGGCGCACCCCACCGTGCCGGTGCAGGAAGGCACCCATTACCTGCTGGAGCTGGACGGCGCCCAGGGCCGCCGCGCCAACTCCTGGCACACCGACGTGACCTTCGTCGACGCCTATCCCAAGGCGTCGATCCTGCGCAACGTGGTAGCACCGGAGTCTGGCGGCGATACCGTCTGGGCCAATACCGCCACCGCCTACGACGACCTGACGCCGGAGCTGAAGGCGCTGGCCGACTCGCTCTGGGCCGTGCACAGCAACGAATACGACTATGCCAGCGTGCGCCCGAACGTCGACCCGGCGCGCCTGGAGGAATACCGCAAGGTGTTCACCTCCACCGTCTACGAGACCGAGCACCCGGTGGTGCGCGTGCATCCCATCAGCGGCGAGAAGACGCTGCTGCTCGGACACTTCGTCAAGCGCCTGAAGGGCCTCTCGCAGCACGACTCGGCGCACCTGTTCGCCGTGCTGCAGAGCCACGTCACCCGCCTGGAAAACACCGTGCGCTGGCGCTGGCAGCCGGGCGACGTGGCCATCTGGGACAACCGCGCGACCCAGCACTACGCCGTCGACGATTACGGCACCCAGCCGCGCATCGTGCGCCGCGTGACGCTCAGCGGCGAAGTGCCGGTGGGTATCGACGGGCAGCGTAGTCGGACGATCAAGAAGGTTTGAGCCTTTCCCCAAAGCCCCTCACCCCCGCCCTCTCCCAAGGGGAGAGGGAGTAGATCGGCGCAACGGGATGACCCGCTGCATCGGACTGCCCCCTCTCTCTCCGGAAGAGGGTTGGGGTGAGAGAAGCCCCAAACTCAGGATTCTCGAGATGACCCAATCCAACGCCGTACAACAACCCACCCCCGAACCCTTCGCCATCGTCCCCCTCGACGCCCCGCTGGGCGCCGAAGTTCACGGCCTCGACGCCCGCGAGCCGCTGACCCCGGAACAGATCCTGGCAATCAGGCAGGCCCACCGCGAACACCACATCCTGATCTTCAAGAACCAGGACCTGGACGACCAGCAGTACCTGCGCTTCGCCACGCTGTTCGGCGCGGTGTTCCAGCCACCGGCAGATGTGCCCGTGCTGTCCTCCGGTGCAGACGGCAAGGCCCCCGACATCGTCAAGGTGGCCAACACCGAGGACGGTGAACTGGGCAACTTCGCCCTGCCGGCCCACGTTGACCATCAATGGACGCCGGTGCCCTCTTCCGGTTCCTTCCTCTACGCCCTAGAGGTGCCCAGGACCGGCGGCGAAACCCAGTTCACCAACCTCGCCCGCGCCTACGAGACACTGGACGAGGCGACCCGCGCCGAGATCGACCCATTGCGCCTGATCAACTACAAACCGTTCATCCGCCTGAAGAGCGGCGGCTACAACGGCACCTTCGTGCGCTACCGCACCCCGGACATCGAGCCCATCCAGGGCACCGAACACCCGCTGGTGCGCACCCACCCGGAAAACGGCAAGCGCGTGCTGTTCCTCTCCGTGCACACCGAGGTGGAAATCCCCGGTGCCGATCCCGTGCAAGGGGCCGCACTGGTCGAGCGGCTGCGCGAACACCTGCAGAAGCCCGAGCTGATCTACAGCCACAAATGGTCGGTGGGCGACATCGTCTGGTGGGACAACCAGGCCGTGCTGCATGGTCGCAACGCCTTCCCGGCCAGCGAGAAGCGGCGCCTGAAGCGCATCAGCCTGTCTGGCAGCCGGCCGTTCTGAGGTTATGTCCGCCCTATGGGGCGGAAATCTCCGCGCGAGGACTTTTGACCCTGTAGGAGCGAGCTTGCTCGCGAACGGATTACCCGGGCGCTCTGGCATCAGGCGGTTCGCGAGCAAGGACTGGGCGTCCCCCTCGCTCCTACAAAAAAACCTGAGATACCCCTGCTGACGGCGCTTTCTATGCTTATGCGAAATCGTTTCTTGTCCTGAATCAGCTATTCCTTTTATAGTTTCGGCAACTCGTCATAACAAGTTATGAACTATGGTCGAACTACTCCCCCTCTCCCCCGTTCCCCTGTACAGCCAGCTGAAGGAAATCCTCCGCACGCGCATCCTCGACGGCACCTATCCGCCGCTCAGCCGCATGCCGTCAGAGGCCGAGCTGGGCAAGGCCTTCGAGGTCAGCCGGATTACCGTGCGCCAGGCGCTGGGCGACCTGCAGAAGGAAGGGCTGATCTTCAAGATCCACGGCAAGGGCACCTTCGTCGCCAAGCCCAAGGCCTTCCAGAACGTCAGCACCCTGCAGGGCCTGGGCGAATCCATGACCCAGCGCGGCTACGAAGTGATCAACCGCCTGCGCAGCTTCAAGACCGTGCCCGCCAACGCCCAGGTTGCCGCCCGTCTGCAAGTCGCCGAGGGCGAGAACGTGGTGCAGATCAAGCGTGCCCGCCTGGTCAACCGCGAGCTGGTGTCGCTGGAAATCACCTGGCTGCCGGAGGCCGTTGGCAAGCGGCTGGAAAAGGCCGACCTGGTCAGCCGCGACATCTTCCTGATCCTGGAGAACGACTGCGCCCTGCCCCTGGGCCATGCCGACCTCGCCATCGACGCCATCCTCGCCGATGCCGAACTGGCCCGCGCGCTGGAGGTGGAAGAAGGTTCGCCGGTAATGCGCATCGAACGCCTGACCCACACCGCCGACGGCGCGCCGCTGGACTACGAACACCTCTACTACCGCGGCGACGCCTTCCAGTACCGCCTGCGCATCGACCGCCACAAGGGACAGCACCAATGACCCAGTTCGATCTCTCCCAGATCCCCGAGGACAAGGAACTCGCCTACGACATCGTGGTGATCGGCGGCGGCACCGCCGGCCCCATGGCGGCGATCAAGGCCAAGGAAGCCAACCGCGAGCTGCGCGTGCTGCTGGTGGACAAGGCCAACGTCAAGCGCAGCGGCGCCATCAGCATGGGCATGGACGGGCTGAACAACGCCATCATTCCCGGTCACGCCACGCCTGAGCAGTACACCAAGGAAATCACCGTCGCCAACGATGGCATCGTCAACCAGGCCGCCGTCTACGCCTACGCCACCCACAGCTTCGAGACCCTGCAGCAACTGGACCGCTGGGGCGTGAAGTTCGAGAAGGACGAGGTCGGCGACTACGCGGTGAAGAAGGTCCACCACATGGGCGCCTACGTGCTGCCCATGCCCGAGGGCCACGACATCAAGAAGGTGCTGTACCGCCAGCTCAAGCGTGCACGCATCGAGATCACCAACCGCCTGGTGGTGACCCGCCTGCTCACCGATGAAGAAGGCGCGGTCAACGGCCTGCTCGGCTTCGACTGCCGTACCGCGCAGTTCCAGGTGATCCGCGCCAAGGCGGTGGTCCTCGCTTGCGGCGCCGCCGGCCGCCTGGGCCTGCCCTCGTCGGGCTACCTGATGGGCACCTACGAGAACCCCACCAATGCCGGCGACGGCTACGCCATGGCCTACCACGCGGGCGCGGAGCTCTCGAACCTGGAGTGCTTCCAGATCAACCCGCTGATCAAGGACTACAACGGCCCGGCCTGCGCCTACGTCACCGGCCCGCTGGGCGGCTACACCGCCAACAGCAAGGGCGAGCGCTTCATCGAGTGCGACTACTGGAGCGGCCAGATGATGTGGGAGTTCCACCAGGAGCTCGAAGGCGGCAACGGCCCGGTGTTCCTCAAGCTCGACCACCTGGCCGAGGAAACCATCCAGACCATCGAGGAAATCCTTCACAGCAACGAACGCCCCAGCCGCGGCCAGTTCCACGCCAACCGTGGCACCGACTACCGCCAGCAGATGGTGGAGATGCACATCTCCGAGATCGGTTTCTGCTCCGGCCATTCGGCCTCGGGCGTGTGGGTCAACGAGAAGGCCGAGACCAGCGTCAAGGGCCTGTACTCGGCCGGCGACATGGCTGCCGTGCCGCACAACTACATGCTTGGCGCCTTCACCTACGGCTGGTTCGCTGGCACCAATGCCGCGCAATACGTGGCCGGCCGCGAGTTCCGCGAGGTCGATAGCGCCCAGGTGGAGCGTGAGCGTGAACGCGTCTTCGCGCCTTTGAAACGCGAGCACGGCCTACCGCCAGCACAGGTGGAGTACAAGCTGCGGCGCATGGTCAACGACTACCTGCAGCCGCCCAAGGTGACCAGGAAGATGGAGATCGGCCTGCAGCGCTTCGCCGAGATCGCCCGCGACCTCGACCAGCTCAAGGCCAACAACCCCCACGAGCTGATGCGCGCCATGGAAGTCAGCGTGATCCGCGACTGCGCCGAGATGGCCGCCCGCGCCTCGCTGTTCCGTACCGAGAGCCGCTGGGGCCTGTACCACCATCGCGTCGACTACCCGCTGCGCAACGACGCCGACTGGTTCTGCCATGCGCACCTGAAGAAGGGCGACGACGGCGAGATGACCAGCTTCAAGAAGCCCATCGAGCCCTATGTGATCGCGCTCGATGAAGACGAGCAGCAGGCTTACGAAAAACTGCGGGTAAAGAGCGAGGCGGCTTGAATTCTTGCGCCCTGAAGAGCCCCTCACCCTAACCCTGGCTACGCGCCCCGCTCCTGATGGAGAGGCGACTGTCCTGAGCGGCGAATGAATCGGCGCTCGCCGGCTGACTCGGTGCTTTCCAGACCCACCGAACGGCCCCCTCTCCCCCTGGGAGAGGGCTGGGGTGAGGGATGGGCCCGAGCACCAGTGCCACCCCAGAACCACCGAACAGAATCAGCCCGCCGCCACGACGGCCGGCAAGCAACACGATGAGGACCGCGTGCAATGGCCTACCAACCCCAGGAAATCTTCTTCCGCTCCAGCGCCCCGGTGACGGTGGACGAGGACAAGTGCATCGCCGACAAGGGCTGCACCGTCTGCGTCGAGGTCTGCCCGATGGACCTGCTGGCGATCAACCCCGCCACCCAGAAGGCCTACATGGCCTTCGACGAATGCTGGTACTGCATGCCCTGCGAGAAGGACTGCCCGACCGGTGCGGTGCGCGTGGAGATTCCGTACCTCCTGCGTTGAGCTCCCGCAACGAAGTTCCCTTGTAGGAGCGAGCTTGCTCGCGAACCAACTCCTGCAGCAGGGCTGTTCGCGAGCAAGCTCGCTCCTACGAAAAGCCCGAACAACCCATAAGAAACGCCATCCGGCCCCACCGCCGGACGCCTGATGCACCGCCCCTCGTTTCCCACCGCAAGGCCTGCGGCGGAGACGATTCCAACACTCATGATTCGAGGGGAACACCCATGACCTTGCGCACCACCCTGGCCGGCCTCGCGCTCGCCATTGCCAGTATCACCGCCCATGGCGAGACCATCCGCGTCGCCATCGGAACCCAGGACACCACCATCAACTGCGCCGCCGGCGGCCTGTTGATCCGCGAACTCGGCCTGCTCGACAAGTACCTGCCGCACGACGGCAAGTACAAGGACGCGCAGTACGACGTGCAGTGGAAGAACTTCACCAGCGGCGCGCCGCTGACCAACGAGATGCTCGCCGGCAAGCTCGACTTCGGCGCCATGGCCGACTTCCCCGGCTCGCTCAACGGCGTCGCCCACGAGGCGGCCGGCAAGCGCAGCCTGTTCATCAGCGTGCTCTCGGGGAGCATCGAGGGCAGCGGTAACGGCATCGTCGTGCCCGCCTCGTCCAAGGTGCAGTCGCTGGCCGAACTCAAGGGCCAGACCATCTCCGTGCCCTTCGCCTCCACCGCCCACGGTCTGCTGCTGCGCGCCATCGCCGCTCAGGGCTGGGACCCGGAGAAGGACGTCACCATCATCGCGCAACCGCCGGAAGTCGCCGGCTCCGCGCTACAGGCCAACAAGATCGCCGCCCATGCCGACTTCGTGCCCTTCGCCGAGCTGTTCGAGAGCCGTGGCATCGCCCGCAAGATCTACGACGGCTCCCAGGCCAAGGCACCGACCTTCCACGGCGCGCTGGTGGAAGCCGACTACGCGCAGCAGTACCCGGAAATCGTCGAGGCCTACCTGCGCGCCACCTACGAAGCCAACCAATTGCTGGCGAAAGACCCGGAGAAATACAGCGAGCTGATCGAGAAAGTCGCCGGCATTCCCGCCGAAGTGAACTACCTGTTCCACGGCCCGCTCGGCCTGCAGACCCGCGACCTGACCTGGAAGCCCGAATACCGCCAGGCCGTCACCACCGCCATCGACACCCTGAAGCTGCTGAAGAAAGCCGACCGCGGCCTGAACGTCGAGCAGTTCGTCGACGACCGCTACATCCGCGCCGCCTTCAAGGCCTCCGGCGCCGACTACGACGCCGCGCTGAAGAACTACGCGCAGCAGCCACTGCTGGGTAACGACATTCTGACCAACAAGCCGATCAGCGATACGCGCAAGGTCGCGCAGATCTGGGTGCGCGGCGAACCGAAGGTGCGCAGCTACGCGACCGCCAGTGAAGCGCTGGGGCAACTCGCCGAGCTGAAGCAGCAAGGCAAGGACATCCGCGCCGTCTACGCCCAGGCCAGCGACAGCGGCATCAAGCTGCTGGCCAGTCAGGCCTGGTTCGTGCGCGGCAAGGACGGCGCGCTGGACGCCTTCCTGCTGCGCGAACAGGCCGACGCCTTCGCCCGCCAGCACGGCGGGGAAGTCGCCGACTTCGCCGCTGCCAGCCAGCAGGCGGTCGCCAGCCGCTGAGGTGCAGCCCCGGTGCCGCGCGCGCCGGGGCTCGACGGAGAACGATGATGAACACCACCACCCTCACCCGCTGGAGCCTGCGCCTGGCCTCGCTGCTGGTCTGCCTGGCGCTGTGGCAGGTGCTCAGCGCGCGCCACGTGAACCTCGGCGTGGTCACCTTCGCCAACGTGCCCGGCCCGCGTGATGTGCTGGAAGCGGCCTGGAACCTGGCGCAATCGAGCAAGCTCGGCCGCCACCTGGGCAGCAGCCTGCTGCGGGTGCTCGCCGGCTACCTGCTGGCGGCTTTCGCCGGCATCGCCCTGGGGTTGCTCATCGGCCGTGGCCGCTGGGCCCGCGACAGCCTGCTGCCGCCGCTGGAAGTGCTGCGGCCGATCCCCGCGGTGGCGTGGATTCCGCTGGCGATCCTGATGTTCCCCAGCTCCGAGCTGTCGATGATCTTCATCACCTTCACCGGTGCGCTGTTCCCCATCCTGCTCAACACCATCCACGGCGTGGAAGCGGTCGATCCGCGCCTGCTCGCCTCCGCCCGCAGCCTCGGTGCCGGGCGCCTGGCGCTGCTGCGCGAGGTGGTGCTGCCGGGTGCCGCGCCGAGCATCGTCACCGGTCTTGCCATCGGCATGGGCACCTCGTGGTTCTGCCTGGTGACCGCCGAAATGATCTCCGGCCAATGGGGCATCGGCTACTACACCTGGGAGTCCTACACCTTGCAGAACTACCCCGACATCGTCGTCGGCATGTTGCTGATCGGCGTGCTCGGCATGGCCAGCAGCCTGCTGGTGCGCCAGCTCGGCAGCCTCGTCACACCCTGGCAGCGCCAGGCCGGAGGCAAGCCATGAGCCTGCCCGCCAGCGCACCGGGGCGCGTGCGCGTCGACGGCCTGTCGATCCACCTCGGCAGCGGTCGCGACGCCTTCGAGGCCGTGCAGTCCCTGAGCTTCTCCATCGAGCCTGGCGAATTCGTCTGCGTGCTCGGCCCGTCCGGCTGCGGCAAGTCCACCCTGCTCGGTGCCCTTGCCGGCCACCTGGCGCCCAGTGCCGGCAAACTGGAAGTGGACGGTGGTCCTGTCGCCGGCCCCTCGCCCGAGCGCGGCATGGTGTTCCAGCACCACACCCTGCTGCCCTGGCGGCGCGTGCGCGACAACGTCGCCTTCGGCCTGAAGATGCGCGGCGTGCCCCGCGCGGAACGCCATCGCCAGGCCGACGAGATGCTCCAGCTGGTCGGTCTGAACGGCTTCGCCAATCGCTGGCCGTCGCAGCTCTCCGGCGGCATGCAGCAACGCGTGGAAATCGCCCGCGTGCTGATCAACCAGCCACGCCTGCTGCTGATGGACGAACCCTTCGGCGCCCTCGACGCGCAGACGCGGATGATGATGCAGGAACTGCTGCTGGACATCTGGACGCGCCTGCGCACCAGCGTGCTGTTCATCACCCACGACATCGACGAGGCGCTGTTCCTTGCCGACCGCATCCTGGTGATGAGCCCGCGCCCCGGGCGCATCCTCGAAGACATCCGCCTCGACTTCCCGCGACCACGCCACGCCGACCTGCTCACCAGCCCGGAATTCTCCCGCCTCAAGCGTCACTGCCTGGAACTGCTGCGCCACGAAGACGGCCGCCAGCTGCCGCGTCTGACGCCGCTGGGGCTGCCCACTCCACAACGGATACCGCGATTTGCCATATGACCGACTTCAGCCTGACTACCGATAATCCTGACATCCTCGACCTGCAACCGCGTCTGCAGGATGCCGACGCCGGCGTGCGCCGCATCGCCCTGATCGAACTGGCCGACCTTGAAGACCCTGACGGCCTGCCCTGGCTCGCTGCCGCACTGACCGGCGATGAGGCCGCCAGCGTGCGTGCCGAAGCCGCACGCCTGCTGGAAGCCTGGGAAGAGCCCGACGTGGTGGACGCGCTCTGCCAGGCCCTTGCCGACCACGCCGAGGACGTGCGCGAAGCCGCCGCCCAGAGCCTCAGCGAGCTGAAGACCGCCGAGGCCGGCGTACGCCTGCTGCCCTGGGCTGCGCACAGCGATATCTTCGTCCGCCGCAGCGCCCTGCGCGCCCTGCGCGAACTGCGCCTGGAAGCCGCCGCCGAACCGGCACTCACCGCGCTGCAAGACACCGATGCCGGCGTACGCCGCGAAGCCGTGGGCATCCTCGGCTGGCTCAAACGCACCGACGCCCTGCCGCACCTGGCCCGGCTGACCCGCGACGACCCGGACGCAGAGGTCCGCCGCGCCGCCGCCGGCGCGCTGGGCCTGGCCATCGACGCCAGCGTGCTGCCGGCCTTGCAGGCCGCCCTGGCCGATCCGGCCTGGCAAGTGCGCGAGGAAGCCGCCGGCACCCTCGGCAAACTGGCCCTGCCCGAAGCCGGCGAAGCGCTGGTGCATGCGCTGGAAGACGACTTCTGGCAGGTCCGCCTGCGCGCCGCCCGTTCGCTGGGCAAGCTGCGCTACCTGCCGGCGCTGGAGGGGTTGAAGGTCGTGCTCGGGCACAGCATCAGCAACCTGCGCAAGGAAGCCGCGCTGGCCCTGGGCGAACTGGGCAGCGGCGATGCCATCGAGGCACTGCGCAACGCCGAGCAGGACGGCGATCCGGAAGTCCGCAAGGCCGTGCGCATCGCCCTGAATCAGTTGGGCCAGTCGACATGAACACGCCGGTCGCGCTGCATCGCTCCAGCACAGACGGCGAACTGCGCATCCGCTGGGACGACGGCGTCGAGCAGTGCATTGCCTTCACCCGCCTGCGCGGCGCCTGCCCCTGTTCGCAATGCCGGGCAGCGCGGCTGCAAGGTCGCATCGAGCTGGTGAAGGCAGGCGTAGTCCTGCAACAGCTGAACCTGCAGGGCTACGGCGTGCAATTGGTGTTCGACGACGGCCATGACCGCGGGATCTATCCCTGGGCCTACCTCCGCAACCTGGCCTGAACCTGCACTGCCCGGCAAGCAGATGACGCGCTGCCGCATCCAATCTGGCGCGCAGGAACATGCCGCGCGGCGGCAGGGTGATTAGCGTTCGCAGCATACCCACAAGAACGTCAACCACCGAGCGCCATTCATCATGCCTTCATCGCTTTCCCAACGCGTCATCGCCATCACCGGAGCCTTCGGCAACCTCGGTGCGGCGCTGGCCATCCAGGCCGCCGAAGCCGGCGCACTGCTTGTGCTGATCGACCGGGCCGAAGCGCCGCCCGCGGACTTCCATACGCCCGAAGGCGCCCTGCTGCTGACCGGTATCGACCTCGCCTCGCTGGCCGACGCCCAGGCCGCAGCGCGCCGGATCGACGAACGCTTCGGCCGGCTCGACGCGCTGGTGAACGTCGCCGGCGGCTTTGCCTGGCAGACCCTGGCCGAAGGTGAGGTCGAGTGCTGGGACCGCCTCTACACCCTCAACCTGCGCACGGCCCTGTGCGCGTGCCAGGCGCTGTTGCCGCTGATTCGCCAGTCCGCCACCGGGCGCATCGTCAACCTGGGCGCCGGCGCGGCCAGCCGGGCCGGCTTCGGCATGGGCGCCTACGCCGCCTCCAAGGCCGGCGTGCTGCGCCTGACCGAAAGCCTCGCCGAGGAGCTCAAGGACCAGGGCGTCACGGTCAACGCGGTGCTGCCGAGCATCATCGACACGCCGCAGAACCGCGCCGCCATGCCGGAGGCGGACTTCGGCCGCTGGGTCACGGCCGAACAGCTGGCGGGGGTGATTCTCTTCCTGCTCGGCGATGCGGCCGCCGCCATCACCGGCGCCGGGATTCCGGTCAGCGGCCGCGTCTGAGCGTGCCGACGGACGCCGCTGGCCTCGGCGGCGCCCGACTTGCTAGATTGCACCCGCTCTCCAACCGGACCACCGGATCGCCCCACACGCCATGCATCCCGCCACCGCCAGCGCCGCCTTCGTCAACCACGTGCTGAACACCGCCGAGCAATACGGCTGTGACGGCGAACTGCTGCTGAACGAAATCGGCCTGCAGCGCGAGCGCCTCGCCGACCCGATCCTGCGCATCCCCATGCACCAGCTGCGGGCCCTGCTGGAGCTGGCGGTGCGCATGAGCGGCTTGCCGCACTTCGGCCTGCTGGTGGGCGCGGCGGTACGCCCCGGCAGCTACGGCGTGCTGGGGGCGGTGTCGATGACCAGCGCCACGCTGGGCGAGTCGATGAGCATGATCCGGCGCTTCGGCAAGATCGTCTTCGACAGCCCGTCGAGCCAGACGCACATCGTCATCGGGGACGGCCGTGTACTGCTCGAAGACCAGCGCATCACCGAGCTGGAGCCCTACTGCGCCTGCCAGCAGGACGCCGTGCTGGCGGGCTGGACGGCTTTCGGCCGCTGGCTGATCGGCAGCAGCGCGCCGCTGCTGGAAGTGCAGATGATTCACGCCGCGCAAGGCGACGCTGCTCTCTACGACGAGTTCTTCGGCTGCCCCGTCCAGTTCAACGCCCCGCGCAACGCACTGGTTTTCCCCGAGGCGATGCTCGCCGCGCGAATCCAGGGCGCCGACCCGCGCACCCACAAGAGCCTCCTACTGGAGGCGGACCTGCAGCTGGGCCGCTCCTACGCACCGCTCTCGGTGATCGGGCGGCTGCGGGCGCTGCTGATCGAGCACATGCCCGGCGGCGAAGTCAGCCTGGATGGGCTGGCCAGCGAACTGGCCATGTCACCGCGCACCCTGCAGCGCAAGCTGGCCGCCGAGGGCGAAAGTTTCTCCCAGGTGCTGGAGACCATGCGCATGGAACTGGCCGACCATTACCTGCGGCGCACCGATTCCAGCGTCATGGAGATCGCCCTGATGCTCGGCTTCTCCCAGGCCAGTGCCTTCAGCCATGCCTTCCGCCAGTCACGCGGCATCTCCCCGGCAGATTTCCGCAAGACCCTGCGCAGCGCCTGACCTCCGGCGCGGGGGCCCTTGTAGGAGCGAGCTTGCTCGCGAACCGCATTCCCCCGAAATGTCCGCGTCAGGCTTGGCCTTGTTCGCGAGCAAGCTCGCTCCTACAGGTAATGCCGTTCCTGGCGTCTATGGGTCGCCATCACCCAATCGTATGCGCCGCCGATTGACGCCACTGGACATGCGCACTGGCGCCCTGCATCACGCCCGCCCTGGCGCATCGCGTTAGCCTCCGTGCAACAAAAAAAGGAGGCAGAAACATGCCCAACATGATCGTCTACGCCGTGCCGGCATTCCTCGTGCTGCTGCTGGTCGAACTGCTCTGGAGCTTCTGGCGGCGGCGCCAGACCTTCGCCCTCTCGGACAGCCTGTCGAGCGCGTCACTGGGGCTCAGCGGCCAGGTGATCAACCTGTTCGTGCGCGCCCTGAACTTCGGTGTCTACCTGCTGGCCTACCAGTACCTGGCACTGTTCGACCTCTCCACCTCGCATTGGTGGGTCTGGGTCATCGGCCTGCTCGGCTACGACTTCTGCTACTACTGGCACCACCGCATGGGCCATGAAGTGAACCTGGTCTGGGCGTCCCACGTGGTGCACCACTCCAGCGAGGAATTCAACTACTCCACGGCGTTGCGGCAGACCAGCACGGGCTTCCTCACCAACTGGTTCTTCTATTGGCCGCTGGCGCTGATCGGCATTCCGCCGAGCGTGTTCATCGTCGCCGGGGCGGTGATCCTCGGTTACCAGTTCTGGATTCACACCCGCCACATCGGCAGCCTCGGCTGGTTCGACCAGTGCTTCGCCTCGCCGTCCAACCACCGCGTGCACCACGGCCAGAACGCCTACTGCGTGGACAAGAATTACGGCGGCGTGCTGATGCTCTGGGACCACCTGTTCGGCACCTTCGCCAAGGAGCGCCCGGCGTCGGAAGAGCCGATCATCTACGGCATCCACGGCCAGCTGAAGACCTTCGATCCGCTCAAGGCGAACTTCCACAAGTACCGCGACCTGCTTGCCGACGCCCGCCTGGCCGACAGCTGGGGGGACAGAATTCGCGTCTGGTTCGCCCGCCCCGGCTGGCGCCCGGCCGCTGCCGAGCGGCTCGATCCGAAACCGCCCCACGACATCACCGCATTCCGTATCTATCGCCCACGCATTTCCGCCGCAACGGCCTTCTACTGCCTGCTGCAGATGCTCCTGCTGATGGTGCTGGGCATGGGCTTCCTGGCCTTCGCCTACCAGCTGCCGCTGGCCTGGAAGGTGGTCGGAGCGCTGTGGATCATCGCCTCGCTGTGGGTACTCGGCCGCAGCCTGGAAGGCGCGCCTGGCAATGGCCGCTGGCAGTTGCTGTGGCTGTGTTCGCTGGCGATTCCGGCCGCCATCGGCCACCTGCAATGGGGCCTGCCGGTAGCCTGGGCAGTAGCGCTGTTCTTCGCCGCGACACTGACCCTGTTCGGCATGCTGCTGCGTTCGCTGCGCCAGCCGCAATCGCTGGAGGTCTGAGATGAATTCCAGCGTGCTCTGCGAACTGTTGCTGTGCGCCGCGAGCGTCTGGGCAGCGGCGGACAGCCTGAAGAACGGACACGGCTGGCGCGTGGCCGGATTCGCCCTGATCACCTTCACTGCGTTGCTCGGTGCGCTGGTCTATGGCGGCCTGGAGACGGCGCGACTGGCGCACCAGACCATGACTGGCATCTCCGGGCGCATCAGCCTGCTGCTGATCGCCGTCGGCAGCCTGCATGGTGCCACCCGCCATCTGCTGCTCGCCGCCCTCGCCGCGCTGATGCTCTGGTTGCCGAACAACCTGGCGCTGGCCGGCAACCTGCTGGCGCTGATCGCCATCGCCTGGCCCGGCCGCTCGCAGCGCTGGCCGCTGGCAATCGCCGGCGCCTTGTTGTTCGTCCTCGCCGGGCTGGGTATCGCCGGGCGAGGCGACTGGTGGGGCATCCCGCGCGTGGACCTCTACCACCTCACGCTGATGCTGGCGACGCTGTGCTGGACGCTGGCACGACTGCGCGGCACACGCTGGCTGCTTGGCACGCCAGCTTCCCTCGCCCGCTGAATGCGGGCGCCACCGACCACCGGAGACCAGCACCCGGCGTGAACCCAACACGCCCATTTGCCTTCGCAGAGCACTATCCGAAGGGGCGCCGCCACGCGGCCCCATCTGATGACACACACAATAAGAACCAGTCGTTGGAGTAGCCTCACATGACCACCAGATCCCGCAAGCGTCGCTTGCAGACCGGGTCCGCCTTTGCCTGCGTTTTACCCCTGATGCTCAGCGGCCAGTCGAAGGCCGTCGAATTCAGTTTCCTCGACAACCAGCTCAGCGGTTCGCTGGACACCACCGTGTCCTACGGCGCGCTGTGGCGCGTGCAAGGTCAGGACAAGACCAACAACGACGTCAACAGCAACGACGGCAACCGCAACTTCAGCACGGGCCTGGCCTCGGAGGTGTACAAGATCACCTCGGACCTGGAGGCGACCTACCAGAATTACGGCCTGTTCATGCGCGGCTCGGCGTTCTACGACACGCAGATCATGGACAAGCGCAACGACTACTACGACCACAACGACCCGCCGCAGCCGAGCCAGAGCTACCCGCACAACGACCACTTCACCGACGCCACCCGCGACACCGCCGGGCACCGCGCGGAAATCCTCGACGCCTACCTCTACGGCAACTGGGACGTCGCCGACCATCCGCTGAGCGCGCGCCTGGGCAACCAGGTCTTCAACTGGGGCGAAGGCGTGTTCTACCGGGGCGGCATCAACACCACCAACCCGGTGGACGCTGCCAAATTCCGCCTGCCCGGCTCGGAGCTCAAGGAAGTGCTGATGCCGGTGGAAGCGGTCAGCTTCAACGTCGGCCTCACCGACAACCTGTCGATGGACGCCTTCTACCAATGGAACTGGAAGGAAACCCGCCTCGACCCGGCCGGCACCTTCTTCTCCGAAACCGACCTTTTCGCCGATGGCGGCAACACCGGCTACACGCGGGTGAAGGCGCTGTCCGACCCGCTGTTCCAGACCCTCTACCCGCAGCTCTCGGCCAGCCATTTCGCCGGCCTGCAGGGCACCGACTACCTGGACAGCAACGGCTACTTCAAGGTGTCGCACATCGGCCAGGACATCAACGCGAAGAACGACGGCCAGTTCGGCGTGGCCTTCCACTACATCGCCGAGCAGCTCAACTCCACCGAATTCGGCTTCTACTTCGTCAACTACCACGCCAAGGACCCGGTGATCTATGCCGACCTGAACAAGAGCTACGCCGGGCTGGACATGGATCAGCTGGCACAGCTGGTCGGCTCGCCGTCCTACGATGCGCTGGTGCAGAGCGGTGGGCAGATGCTCGGCCTGGTCAACGCCGCCGCGGCGGTGGACATGGCCAATCAGGCCAACGCCCGCCGCGAGTACGTCGAGAACATCCGCATGTACGGCCTGAGCTTCAACACCACGCTGGGCGACGCCTCGCTGTTCGGCGAGATCGCCTACCGGCCCAACCTGCCGATCGGCGTGGCGACCACCAACGACCTGCTCGGCGACATGCTCGCCCAGGCCGGCAAGATCGCCGACGGGCAGAAGGTCAATGTCGGCGGGCAGATGGTCGGCCTCGGCGGAGCGGTGCACGACTACGAGCGCGTCGAGTCCTTCAACAGCTCGCTGGGGACGATCTACAACTTCGGCCCGTCGCTGTCCTTCGACTCGTTCATGGGCGTGTTCGAAGTGGCCGCCGAGCAACTGCGCGGCAGCAGCCTGCAATACACCGCCTATGACGGCAGCACCCGCTACTACTCCGGCCGCAGCAACGGCGCGTACGTCTCCGGCTTCGACCGCGGGGACCAGGTCAACCGCAATGCCTACGGCGCCACCCTGCTGCTGACCGGTACCTGGAACGACGTGTTCGCCGGGGTCAACCTTTCGCCCTACGGCGTCTACAAGGACGACTTCAGCGGCAACTCGCAGCAGGCCGGCAACTTCATCGCCGGGCGCAAGGCCTACACCCTGGGCCTCAAGGCCACCTACCTGAACRSCCTGGAAGCCGARCTGCAGTACACCGAGTTCTACGGCGCCGGGCAGRAMAACGCCRSCCGCGACCGCGACAACGTCGGCTTCAACGTCAAGTACTCCTTCTGAGCGGAGATTCACCATGGGCAACATCCGTACCCTGATCAGCGCCGCTGTCGCGCTGGCCCTGTCCGCCGGCAGTGCGCTGGCGGCGGTTTCCCCGCAGGACGCAGCCAGGCTGCAATCCACCCTCACGCCGCTGGGCGCGGAAAAGGCCGGCAACGCCGCCGGCACCATCCCCGCCTGGACCGGTGGCATCACCCAGGCCCCGGCCGGCTTCAAACCCGGCCAGCACCCCATCGACCCTTACGCGGCGGACAAGCCGCTGTTCACCATCACCAAGGCCAACCTCGACCAGTACAAGGCCAACCTCACGCCCGGCCAACTGGCGATGTTCAACAACTACCCGGACACCTTCCAGATTCCGGTCTAC
Organism: Pseudomonas sp. AU11447; assembly: GCF_001672555.2. Lineage (NCBI taxonomy): Bacteria > Pseudomonadati > Pseudomonadota > Gammaproteobacteria > Pseudomonadales > Pseudomonadaceae > Pseudomonas > Pseudomonas sp. AU11447. The sequence goes on from NZ_LZDG02000044.1 coordinate 152,169, forward strand.
CCGACCCGGCGCAGCGGCTCGGCGCCGCAGTGGGTCTACGACAACACCTTGAAGAACGCCACCACGGCCAAACTGGCGGAGAACGGCAATGGCTTCGTCGATGCCTTCGGCGGCATTCCCTTCCCGATTCCGCAGAGCGGCGTGGAAGCGGTGTGGAACCACATCGCCCGTTACCGTGGCACCTTCATCGTGCGCCGCTCCGCCGAGGCTGCCGTGCAGCGCAACGGCGACTACTCGCCGGTGGTCACCCAGCAGGAGGCGCTGTTCAAGTACTACCAGCCGGGCGGCAATTTCGAAGGTCTGGGCAACCGCATGTTCTACTTCCTCGCCTTCACCAAGAGCCCGGCGCGCCTGGCCGGCAGCGCCGCGCTGGTGCACGAGACGCTGGACCAGGTGAAGGAGCCGCGCCAGGCCTGGGCCTACAACGCCGGCCAGCGCCGCGTGCGTCGTGCGCCAAGCCTGGCGTATGACACGCCCATCGCCTCCTCCGATGGCCTGCGCACCGCCGACGACACCGATCTGTACAACGGCGCGCCGGACCGCTACGACTGGAAGCTGCTGGGCAAGAAGGAGATCTACATCCCTTACAACAACTTCCGCCTGGCCAGCGCCGAGGTGAAGTACAAGGACCTGCTCACGCCCAACCACCTCAACCCGCAGTACACCCGTTACGAACTGCACCGCGTGTGGGTGGTGGAAGGCACGCTGAAGCCGGGCGCGCGGCATATCTACTCCAAGCGCGTGCTGTTCCTCGACGAGGACAGCTGGGGCGCCGCCGAAGTCGACCAGTACGACGGCCGCGGTGAACTGTGGCGCGTATCGATGGCCTACCTGCGCAGCTACTACGAGCTGCCCACCACCTGGACCTCCATCGACGTCTTCCACGACCTGCAGGCGCGCCGCTACGTGGCAATGAACCTGGACAACGAAGAGCCGGCCAGCATCGACTTCACCCAGGCGCTGCCGGACGGCGAGTACTTCAGCCCGTCGGCCCTGCGTCGGCGCGGCACCCGCTGACCCTCAGCCCATCGCGGGGCGCTCGGCCCCGCTTCCCCGCAAGGAAACCTGCACGATGTCCAGACCTGCCCTCACCCTCAAATGGTTCGGTTGCTACCTGATGCTGCTGGGCCTGGCGCTGATGCTGGTGCCCAACCTGCTGCTCGGCCTGTTCCACGTCGCCACCACGTCGGAGGTGTGGATACGGGTCGTCGGCGTGCTGGCGTTCAACATCGGCGTCTACTACCTCGCCGCCGCCCGCAGCGAATCCCGGCCGCTGTTCCTCGCCTCGGTGTATACCCGCGCCCTGGTGCTGGCCAGCTTCGCCGCCTTTGCCCTGCTGCAATTGTGCGAACCGATAGTGGTGCTGTTCGGCGCCGTCGACTTCTGCGGCGGCCTCTGGACGCTGCACGCCCTGCGTGCGGAGAACAGCGCTCACGCCATCAGCAACCAGTCTTGCTAGGACACTGTGCGCTGCAGGTGCTGGAGCACCCTCTCCACTGCCTGTTCCAGGCAGCCCTTGAAGAAGTGGTCGGCGCCGGTATAGAGCACCACTTCGCGCTGCTGCGGCCGCGCCCAGTCCAGCAGGTTGGCCAGCGGCGCCATTTCGTCCGCCTCGCCGTGCAGCAGCAGGCAGTCGGCCGGCACCGCCTGTGCTTCGTAGTCGCGGCCGCCGGGGACCGTTCCCACCGGCAAGCCCATCAGCGCCACCGCATCCGCCACTGGTGCCAGCTCGCTGGCAACGCGAGCGAACACATAGGCGCCGAAGGAAAAGCCCACCAGCGCCAACGGCAGATCGGGATACTCGCTACGCAGATGCTCGATCACCGCCAGCATGTCCTGCGCCTCGCCGACACCTTCGGCGTAGTCGCCTTCACTGCCATCCACGCCACGGAAGCTCGGCCGCACGGTCAGCCAGCCAGCGCCGCAGAGCTTGCGCGAAAGGGTCAGCGGCACGCGGTGCCTCGGGCTGCCACCGAGCAAAGGCTGCGGATGGCTGATCAGCGCGATGCCCTGCGGCGGCACACCCGGCCGGTCGATCAGCAATTGCAGCTTGCCCACCGGGCCATCGATCAGTTGCGTGCGGCGCTCTTCTTCGGACATCGACTCTTCTCGCGGGACGGGAACGGAGCGCCGATTGTAGCGCCCCGCCCGCACTCCAGGCTCGCAGAAGACCGCCCTCGCCGGGCGGATGACGCTGGCGCGTTATGCGCCCTGCGAACCGGGAATATCTGCGCGTGACGTCGGGTCCTGTAGGAGCGAGCTTGCTCGCGAACCGCTTGACGCTGGAGCGGCCGGGTAATCCATTCGCGAGCAAGCTCGCTCCTACGAAGAGCCCCCACTGCAGCACCCAGCAAGGTGCTGCAGTGGCGTTACAGGATCGACAGCGGGTAGTCGACGATCAGGCGGAACTCGTTGACGTCACCCTCGGCCTGGTCGGCATTGCCGCGGTGGATCGCCTCGCGCAGGCGCAAGGACAGGTCCTTCGCCGGCCCGGACTGCACCACGTACTTGGCCTCCAGGTTGGTCTCGTGGTGCTTGCCGTCATCGCCGTAGCCGTAGCCGCGGTAGGGGCTGTCGGCGGCCATCTTGCTGCCGTCGATGCCATGGCCGTTGACATAACGGGCCATGAAGCTCAGGCCGGGAATGCCGTAGGTCGCCATCGCCAGGTCATAGCGCAACTGCCAGGACTTCTCCTCCGGGCCGTTGAAGTCCGAGTACTGGATGGAGTTGGCGAGGAAGATCGAGTCGCCGGTGTCGCCGGGGCCGTTGACGCCGAACGCCACGTAGTCGAACGGCGTGTCGCCATGCACCTTCTGGTAGGCCAGCGTCAGGGTGTGGGCGGTGAGGAAGGTGTACGCGGCGGCGGCCGACCAGGTGGTGTTGCTGATCTCGCCGGCCTTGGCGCTGCCGTCGTCGTTGGTGCGGTAGATATTGAAATCGAAGTTCAGCGACTGGTCGTCCGCCAGCGGCAGCGTGTAGTTGGCGTTGCCGTAGTACTGGCGCCACACGTCCTCCAGCTTGGAGGCGTAGAGCGAGAAATTCAGCGCGTCGTTGACCGCGTACTTGCCGCCCACGTAGTCGATGCTGCTGGCCTCGACGTTGGCGTAGGAGGCCCAGATGCCATGGTCGCCGTTGGTGGTCACCGGGCCATTGCCGCCGGTGAAGTGGCCGCCGTCCAGGTCCAGCCCCTCGATCTCACTGCTGAGCACGTTGAAGCCGGTGGCGGTCTGCGGGAACAGCCGCGTGCCGCCTGCGGCGAATACCGGCGCGGTGGGCTGCAGGTCGCCCCAGCGCAGCTCGGTTCTGGAGACGCGCAGCTTCACGGCGCCGCCGGCACGGCCGTATTCGCTTTCCGGCGAGCCATCGTCACGCACTGGCAGGTTGCCGGTGCCGGAGGTTCCAGCGCCGCCATCCAGGCGGATACCCCAGTTGCCGAAGGCTTCCACGCCGAAGCCGACGGTGCCCTGGGTGAAGCCGGAGCTGTAGTTCAGCGTGAAGCCCTGGGTCCAGTCCTTGCGGTCCCCGGCGCCGGACTTGCGGTCGCTGTTGCAGTAGTAGTTGCGCATCAGCAGCGAAGCCGTGCTGCCTTCGATGAAGCCGGTGGCTTCGGACTGATCGGCAACGGCGGCGGCATGCGCCAGCTGGAACGGAATGCCGGCGACGATCGCCCCCAGCATGGAAAGACGGAAAACAGACATCTTCTACCCCTTTGTTGGACTTGTCTTGGCAGGCGTATCGATTGAATCCTGAATAACTTTCTTATGTTTCCCCGCCATAGGCAGAGCGAGCGAAGAGATAACAATCCGCCGCCTCGCCCTCCAACCAGCCTTGTCGATAGTCGATATCGAGACGAATGATTAAGCATTTGTCGCTATCGCCATTAAGCTTGCGCCCCGATGAAGAACATGAGTCCCGGATGCCCGCTCCAGAGCGTCCGGAGGATTGCTCCACTTCATCATCCTTTGGTTTGGCCGCCTCCCCAGGCGGCCTTTTTTTGCCTGCAGGAAAGTTATGGAACAAGTGTTCCAGGCCATTCCCGGATAATTCTCCTGGCCAATTTCCAACTCATCAAAAGATGGTTTCAGGGCAACTTCCCAGAACTTCTCCAGGCAACTTCCGCAGAATTGGGCAACTCTTTGCGCAGCGGTGATATCACCTCGGTATACCGCTCATCCCCACGCCCGTTTCCCCTTCGATGAGTCACTTGCGCAAAGCAAGCGACCCCTTTAGATTACAACCATAATCTTTCTAGCCGCCTTTGGCCTGACGCCCTGCCAGGCCCGTGGCAAGGCGGCCTTATTAGATGACGACATTCATGTAAAGAGAGGCCGCCATGCGCAGATCCAGCTTCGAAAACCTCCCCTGCCCCGTGGCCCAGGCGCTGGACCTGATCGGTGACAGCTGGAACGTGCTGATCCTTCGCGAAGCCTTCTACGGCTCCACGCGCTTCGACCAGTTCCTCGCACGATTGGGCATCGCCAGCAACGTCCTCACCCGTCGGCTGCGCGCACTGGTGGACAGCGGCCTGCTGCAACGCCGCCAGTACAACGACCATCCGCCGCGCTTCGAATACCTGCTCACCGATCGCGGCCGCGACCTGCGCCCGGTACTGCTCACGCTGTTGCAGTGGGGCAAGCGCCACGCCGGCATGGCCAGCGCCGCCGAACTGGTGGACACCCGCACGGGCCGCCCAGTGCGTATCGCCCTGGTGGACGCCGACAGCGGCGAAGCCATCGGCCCGCAGCACCAGATCCATCGCCGCGAGGGCGACCAGTTCGTCCCCGTCCACATCCCACAAGCCGATCACGCCTGAGCGAGGCCGCCATGAACCAGCCCGTCACCCTTCCCGCCACGCCAGCCGTCGACACGGCAAAACCGAAGTCGCGCCAGGCCCTCAAGCTCGCTGTCACAGCGGCAGCCGTTCTCGGCGCGGGCGCTTACGCCGGGCACTGGTGGCTCGACGGTCGCTTCCTGGAGAAGACCGATGATGCCTACGTCGGCGGCGACGTAACGGTGATCAGCCCGCGCGTGGCCGGCTATATCGCCGAATTGAAGGTGAGCGACAACCAGCTGGTGCATGCCGGCGACCTGTTGGCGCGCATTGATGACCGCGATTACCGCGCCGCGCTGGCCAAGGCGGACGGCGCCGTGCATGCCGAGGAAGCGGCGCTGACCAATGTCGATGCCCAGGCCTCGCTGCAGGATGCGCTGATTCGCCAGAGCCAGGCGGAGATCGACGCGGCGGCCGCCGAAGAAGTACGCACCCGCGACGACCAGCACCGCTACGCCACCCTGGTGCGGACCAACGCCGTTTCCGTGGAAGCCGCGCAGCGCGCCGACGCCAGCTTCAAATCCGCCCGCGCCAACAGCGACAAGGCTCGCGCCAGCCTGCTCGCCGCGCGGCGCCAGCTCGACGTGATCCAGAGCCAGCGGCAACAGGCCCAGGCCGCGCTGGAGCAGGCCATCGCCGCCCGCGACCTGGCACGCCTGGACCTCGGCTACACCGAGCTGCGCGCCCCGGTAGACGGCTACATCGGCAACCGCCGCGCACGGGTCGGCAGCTACGTCGCCGCCGGCACCCAACTGCTCGCCGTGGTCCCCGCACAAGGCCTGTGGGTGGACGCCAACTTCAAGGAAGACCAGCTGGCCCGCATGCAACCTGGCCAGGCGGTGACCATCGAGGCCGACATCCTTCCCGGTAAGGTCTTCCACGGCCACCTGGACAGCCTCGCCCCGGCCACCGGCGCGCAGTTCAGCATCCTGCCGCCGGAGAACGCCACCGGCAACTTCACCAAGATCGTCCAGCGCGTGCCGGTGCGCGTGCACCTGGACGACGCCGACGGTCGCCTCGGCAACCTGCGCCCCGGCCTGTCCGTGCTGGTGGAAGTGGACACCCGCGCCCATGACCATGGCGATGCCGACCAGCGCGTCGCCCAGGGCAGCCGGCCGTGAACTTCTGGAGCAACGAGGTGGTGCCGGTGGAAAGCCTTTCCACCGGGCGCAAGGTGATCTCCTTCGCCTGCATGTGCCTGGGCATGTTCATCGCCCTGCTGGACATCCAGATCGTCTCCGCCTCGCTGCGCGACATCGGTGGCGGACTATCGGCCGGCGCCGATGAACTCGCCTGGGTGCAGACCAGCTACCTGATCGCCGAGATCATCGTCATCCCGCTCTCGGGCTGGCTGTCCAAGGTGCTCTCGACACGCTGGCTGTTCGCCGCCTCGGCGCTGGGTTTCACCCTTACCAGCCTGCTCTGCGCCATGGCCTGGAATATCCAGAGCATGATCGCCTTCCGCGCGCTGCAGGGCTTTCTCGGCGGCTCGATGATCCCCATGGTGTTCACCACCGGCTTTCTCTACTTCGACGGCAAGCAGCGGGTGATTGTCGCCGCCACCATCGGCGCCATCGCCTCCCTCGCGCCGACCCTCGGCCCGGTGGTCGGCGGCTGGATCACCGATATTTCCTCCTGGCCCTGGCTGTTCTACATCAACCTGGTGCCGGGGTTGTTCGTCGCCATCGTAGTGCCGATCATGGTGCGCATCGACAAGCCCGACCTGTCGCTGCTCAAGGGCGCCGACTACCCGGCGATCCTGCTGATGGCGCTGTTCCTCGGCTGCCTGGAATACACCATGGAGGAAGGCCCGCGCTGGAACTGGTTCAGCGACGACACCATCCTCGCCACCGCCTGGATTTCCGCGCTGTGCGGCGTCGCCTTCATCTACCGCAGCCTGACCGCGGCGCTCCCCATCGTCGACCTGCGCGCCCTGAAGGAACGCAACTTCGCCCTCGGCTGCCTGTTCAGCTTCGTCACCGGCATCGGCATCTTCGCCACCATCTACCTGACGCCGCTGTTCCTCGGCCGTGTACGCGGCTATGGCGCGCTGGACATCGGCCTGGCGATCTTCTCCACCGGCATCTTCCAGATCATGAGCATCCCGCTCTACGCCGCGCTGGCCCGGCGCGTCGACCTGCGCTGGATCCTGCTGCTGGGCATGGTGATGTTCACCCTGTCGATGGTTGAGTTCGCCCCGCTGACCCACGACTGGGGCGCCGCGCAGCTGATGTTCCCGCAGGCCCTGCGCGGCATGGCCCAGCAGTTCTGCGTAGCACCCACCGTGACGCTTGCGCTCGGCTCGCTGCCGCCCGAGCGCCTGAAGCTCGCCTCCGGGCTGTTCAACCTGATGCGCAACCTCGGTGGCGCCATCGGCATCGCCGCCTGCGCCACGGTGCTCAACGACCGCGCCAACCTGCACTTCCTGCGCCTGGCGGAGCACCTGAACAGCAGCAACGAGGCGCTCAACCAATGGCTGGCGCCGTCACTGGAGTTCAATGGCGAACCGAGCCAGCAGGCGCTCAGGCACCTGTGGGACCTGACCTGGCGCGAGGCGCAGACACTGACCTTCGCCGACGCCTTCCTGCTGGTCGGTGCGTGCTTTGCGGTGACGCTGCTGCTGGTGCCGCTGATGAAGAAGATCGCGCCGCCCGCGCAACCCAGCGCGGACAGCCACTGAGCCATCAGACCATGTCGCTTTCGCCGAACTCCTCGGCGAGGAAATCAATCAGCGTGCGCACCGAGGGCAGCAGGCCGCGGCGTGACGGGAAGATCGCGTGGACGATGCCGCACTTGGGCGACCAGCCCGGCAGCAATTCCACCACCCGGCCGGCGGCCAGGTCCTCGCGTACCGCCACGCGGGGCAAGTGGGCGATGCCGACGCCGGCCAGCACGGCGTTGCGCAGGGCCAGCAGGTCGTCGGTCACCATGCGCGGCTTGTGCGAGATCAGCAGGCGCTCGCCTTCTTCGTTGAACAGCTCCCACTGGTATTCGCGCTGCATGCCGCCCCAGTGCAGGCTGGGCAGCTGGCCCAGGCCCATGGGGGAACTGTCGCCGGCCCTGCGCTCCAGCAATTGCGGGCTGCCCACCAGGCACTGGGTGCTGTTGGCCAGCACCTTCATCACCATGTCGGTGTTTTCCAGCGGCGGGAAGCGCACCCGCAGGGCAATGTCGAAGCCCTCGTGGAGCAGGTCGACACGGCGGTTGGTGCTCTCGATGAACAGCTCCACCAGCGGGTACTTGAGCAGGTAGCGGGTGAGCATCGGCCCGACCCAGGAGTTGAGCAGCGTCGTCGGACAGGCCAGCCGCACCAGGCCGCGCGGTTCGGCGCGGTTGCGCTCGATCACCTCGGAAGCGCCTTCCGCCTCGATGCGCATGGCGACGCAACGCTGGTAGTACTCCTGGCCGATCTCGGTCAGCGAGCAGTGCCGGCTGGTGCGGTGCAGCAGGCGCACGCCCAGGCGCTCCTCCAGTTGGGCGATGCGCCGGCTGAGCTTGGACTTGGGGATGTCCAGCGCGCGGCCGGCAGCGGCGAAACCACCCTGCTCCACCACCTGGGTGAAGTAATAGAGGGTGTTGAGGTCTTCCATGGATCGTTCTCCGGATGGAACGCTGGGCAAGGCCTGGCAGCTTACCGTATCGGCCGGGAGCAGACGAAAGACACGGCAACAACCTGCGGGTTGATCGCCCTCCTGCCTGGCGCCTAGAATTGCCGCGCCCACTTCCGGGCATTCTCACTGATCCGTTGAGACAGGTTTCATGTTGGAGATAGCAGTAGTCCGATAACCCTCCGGCGCCTTGCCACAAGGCGGGACGGTTATCGATGCGCACAAACGCTGGCGGACACAACCTTGTGTCTGCGGTTTTTTCGCACCTACTGCATACAGGTTTCCACCGTGAACATTTCCAGACCGGAACAACGGACCCTGCACGTCCTGGCCAAGGGCGGCCACATTTCCTTCCAGCGCGACGACTCCGGGCGCGTCGTCTTCGTCGAGTGCTATACCCGTGACGGGTACGTACTGGCCGACTGCACCCTGGCAGTCTTCAAAAAGCTCAGGAACAAGCGCCTGATCGTCTCTCGCGGCGGCGCGCCCTATCGCATCAATCCCACCGGGCTGGGCGCCGTGCGCCCACAACTGGACAACCGCTGACGCTCGCCGGCCGGGTCGCCGTTGCGCCCCGGCCGCACACCAGAGGAATTGCAGCATGCATTACGACATCGAACCCGAACGGCCTGGGGACGCGGGCAGCATCCGCCAGGTAACCGAAGCGGCCTTCGCCGTGGCTGAACACAGCGACGGCACCGAAGGCGCCATTGTCGACGCCTTGCGTGCCGCCGGCGCGCTGAGCGTGTCGCTGGTCGCCCGGCGTGGCGACGAACTGGTTGGCCATGCGGCCTTCTCGCCCATCACGCTCGACGGCGAAGCCCTCGGCTGGTACGGCCTGGGCCCGGTTTCCGTGCGCCCTGACCTGCATGGCCAGGGCGTAGGCGCAGCACTGATCCGCACCGGACTGGAACAGCTGAAGGCGCTCGGCGCCCAGGTCTGCGTGGTACTCGGCGACCCGCGCTACTACCGCCGCTTCGGCTTTGTCGTGGACCCGGCGATCCGCTACGAAGGCATTCCGCCGGAGTACTTCATGGCACTTCAATTGGGCGACATTCCGGCAACCGGCAAGGTCGCCTACCACCCGGCCTTTTCCGCATCCTGATGCGGAAGCGGCGGCACCGCCCGAAAGGTGTCGCCGCTGTGGCCACCGATGCAAGGAAGACACATGACACCCAGCATTCGTCGCGCGACTGTCGCCGACATCGACACCCTCTTCGACATCCGCACCAGCGTGCGGCAGAACCACCTGAGCCGTGAGCAGATGGCCGAATTGGGCATTACACCGGCAGTGCTGGAGGAGGCGCTGGAGGCAGGCCCCTGCGCCTGGATTGCCGAAGTGGACGGCAGCGCCGGGGGCTTCGCCATGGTGGATAGGGCATCGGCAGAAGTCTTCGCCCTGTTCGTGCGGCCCGAATGGGAAGGCCGCGGGCTGGGCAGCGCGCTACTGAGGGCTGCAGAGGCCGAGCTCTTCCGCGAACACGAGCGGATCTGGCTGCTGACGGATGGCGGCGACGAGATTCGCGCCAACGGGTTCTACCTGAAGCAGGGCTGGGAGCTGGTCACGCGCGTGGACGAGCGCGACGTGCGTTATGAAAAATCTCGGCCCGCGTAGAAGGAACGATCGCGGACGAAGTCCGCGATGAATTCCGTGCAGTGCGCAAGCCTTGTCAGAGCAGCGATTTGCCCTGGCTGAGGACCTTGTCGCACACCTGCTTGGTGACCTTCTCCTTGATGCCGCTGCCGGAGAGATCGAGGCTCTTGCCATCGCTACCGGTAAGGATGCCCTTGGCACCGTCCTTGTAGCCGCTGTCGCTGGTGGTGGTGTTGCCCGGCAGCTTGCCCAGCAGCTTGTCCTTCACCTGGGTCGCCGCATCGGCGTTGAGGTAATTGTTCTTCGCGCAGTACTCCAGCAGGCCGGCAACGTTGCCACTACTACTGGAGGACACCGACGACAGGTTGCCGAGGCCGCCCAGGCTACCGGCGACATCGCCGAGGGACGCAGCCTGCACCAGCGGCCAGGGCAGCAATGCGACAGTAAGGACGGCGGGGATCAGTTTGCGGGCGTTCATGGAGTACTCCTTGATACGAACCAGACGTGAAGGACCACTGCGAGTGTAGCCTTCGACTGCTCATCGCTATTCAATAACCGACCGATTTCAGTACCTCATCCACATCCTGGCTCGGCGGGCGCCCGAGGAACTTCAGCAGTTGGTCGGTGCGGTTGGTGAAGAAGCCGTCCACCCCGGCCTTGCTGAGCTTGTCGAAGTCCACCGAGTCGTCGACGGTGTAGGCATGCACGAACAGGCCTCGCTCATGGGCGGCCTGGTTCATCCAGGGCTGGACGAGGTCCATGTAGCTCTGGTCGCCTCGCGCGGTCAGGGTCGCCGATGGCCCGGTGCCCAGTGCGCCGTGGGCCTTGGCCCAGTCGAGCCAGGCGAAGAGCTCCTCCTTGGATTTCACTTCCTGCTGCGCATAGAAGTCCGCCTTGATCTTCTCGCCGGACTGCGCAAAGGAGGTTGGCTTCTTCGCCGCCATGTAGCCATCACCGACCCACAGCAGCAGGACCTTGGGCACCTTCGGCATGCTCTTGTGCAACAGCTCCAGGCTGCTCTTCTCGAAGGTCTGCAGCACGATTCGGCCCTGGGGCTCACCGTCTGCATTGAGCCAGCCGCGATTTTCCAGGACCTTGCGCAGGTCTTCCTCGATACCGGGGAACTGCCCCGGTGCCTTGGTTTCCAGGTACAGACCGGGCGTCTCGCCGCCGCCTTCGGCGATATCGATCAGCTCGTCGAGCGTGAGAATGCGCACACCTGCGTACTTGGAGCGGGCGCGCTCGGGATAGGTGGTGTTGAACCAGCTGCCGGCGTCCAGGCGCTTGAGCTCGGCCAGGGTGAACTGGCTCACCGGGGCCTTTTCGCGGCCGGGGAAGACCTTGGCGACATCGGTGGTGCGCTCCAGGGTGTCATCGTGCACCGCCACCAACACGCCATCCTTGGTCCGCTGCAGGTCCGCTTCCAGATAGTCCGCGCCCAGGTCACGGGCGGCGAGATAGGCCGGCGCCGTTTCCTCCGGGGCATCGTGGGAGGCGCCGCGGTGGGCGATCACCGTCGGCCAGGGAACGCCGGCGGCCTCGCTCAGGGCGCGGCCGGGCGACTCCTCGGCGCTGGCGGTGAAGCTGGCGACAGCCAGCGCGAAGGTGCCCAATACAGCGATGAGTCGACGGCGCATAGGCGAAAGCCCCCCTTTCCCGGTTAAGCGGCCCAGTCTGCCGGCGGCCTGTGAACATCCTGCGACGGCTGGAACGACAAGGCCCGCGGACGATCGCTCGTCCGCGGGCCTTTGCTCTTCCCTGCCCGATCAGCGCGGCAGGTCGAAGCGGTCGAGGTTCATCACCTTGGTCCAGGCCTTGACGAAGTCATTGACGAACCTGCGTTCGCCATCCGAGCAACCATAGACCTCCGACAACGCCCGCAGCTGGGAGTTTGATCCCAGTAGCAGGTCGATACGGCTGCCGGTCCACTTCGCTTCGCCGGTCTTGCGATCGCGGCCCTCGAACTGGTCATTGGCGTCCGACGTCGGTTTCCACACCGTGCCCATGTCCAGCAGGTTGACGAAGAAGTCATTGCTCAGGGTGCCGGGACGCGAGGTGAACACGCCGTTCTGCGAGCCACCGGTGTTGGCGCCCAGCACGCGCAGGCCGCCGATCAGCGCGGTGACTTCCGGCGCGGTCAGGGTCAGCAGTTGCGCCTTGTCGATCAGCAGCGCTTCGGCCGGAACCGAGAACTTCGACTTCTGGAAGTTGCGGAAGCCGTCAGCCGCCGGCTCCAGCATGCCCACCGAGTGCACGTCGGTCTGCTCCTGGCTGGCGTCCATGCGGCCGGGCGCGAACGGTACGCTGACGCTGTGGCCACCCTTGCGCGCGGCCTCTTCCACAGCGGCATCGCCGGCGAGGACGATCAGGTCCGCCAGGGAGATCTTCTTGCCGCCACCGGCCGAGGCGTTGAACTCGGACTGGATTTCACCCAGCACGCCCAGCACCTTGGCCAGCTGCTCCGGCTGGTTCACCGGCCAGTCCTTCTGCGGTGCCAGGCGAATACGCGCGCCGTTGGCACCGCCGCGCTTGTCGGAGCCACGGAAGGTGGAGGCCGACGCCCAGGCAGTGGACACCAGTTCGGAGACCGACAGGCCCGAGGCCAGTACCTTGGCCTTGAGCGCGGTGATGTCCTTCTCATCCACCAGCGGGTGGTCGACCGCCGGGATCGGGTCCTGCCAGATCAGCTCCTCTTTCGGCACTTCCGGCCCCAGGTAGCGGGCCAGCGGGCCCATGTCGCGGTGGGTCAGCTTGAACCAGGCGCGGGCGAAAGCGTCGGCGAATGCCTCGGGATCTTCGTAGAAACGACGGGAAATCTTCTCGTAGGCCGGGTCTACGCGCAGGGAAATGTCGGTGGTGAGCATCGACGGTGCACGGCGCTTGGACTTGTCGTGCGCATCGGGAATGCTGCCGGCACCGGCGCCGTTCTTCGGCTGCCACTGGTGCGCGCCGGCCGGGCTCTTGGTCAGTTCCCACTCGTAGCCGAACAGGTTCCAGAAGAAGTTGTTGCTCCAGCGCGTCGGCGTCGACGTCCAGGTGACCTCCAGGCCGCTGGTGATGGCATCGCCACCGGAGCCGCTGCCGAACTTGCTGACCCAGCCCAGGCCCTGGTTCTCCAGGCCGCCGGCTTCCGGGTCGACCCCGACGTTATCCGCCGGGCCAGCGCCGTGGGTCTTGCCGAAGGTGTGGCCGCCGGCGATCAGGGCGACGGTTTCCTCGTCGTCCATGGCCATGCGGGCGAAGGTTTCGCGGATGTCGCGGGCGGCAGCCACCGGGTCGGGGTTGCCGTTGGGGCCTTCCGGGTTCACGTAGATCAGGCCCATCTGTACCGCGGCCAGCGGGTTCTCCAGGTCGCGGTCGCCGGTGTAGCGCTTGTCGCCACCCAGCCAGGTGGTCTCTTCGCCCCAGTACACGTCCATGTCCGGTTCCCAGACGTCCTCGCGGCCGCCGGCGAAGCCGAAGGTCTTGAAGCCCATGGACTCCAGGGCGACGTTGCCGGTGAGGACGATCAGGTCGGCCCAGGACAGCTTGGCGCCGTACTTCTGCTTGATCGGCCAGATCAGCCGACGGGCCTTGTCCAGGCTGACGTTGTCCGGCCAGCTGTTGAGCGGAGCGAAGCGTTGCTGGCCACGGCCGGCACCGCCACGGCCATCGCCGATGCGGTAGGTGCCGGCGGCGTGCCAGGCCATGCGGATGAACAGTGGGCCGTAGTGGCCGAAGTCGGCGGGCCACCAGTCCTGGGAGTCGGTCATCACGGCGCGCAGGTCGGCCTTCACCGCTTCCAGGTCGAGGGTCTTGAAGGCCTCGGCATAGTTGAAGTCCTCGCCCATGGGGTTGGACTTGGAAGAATGCTGGTGCAGCAGGTCCAGCCTCAGCTGGTTGGGCCACCAGTCACGGTTGGAAGTACCACCACCAGCGGTCTGGTGGAACGGGCAGCTACCTTTCTTTTCTTCACTCATTGCAGGCTCCTTGGGGGCGCCTATCGTTGGCGCCTTGTATTCGCACAACCCATCAGAAGATAGATCAAACGGGGCGGGCTGCTATTGCAGTTTTCGATTGGCTGAAGCGGTAAAAGGCTATCGATGGAGGGTGGCCAAAGGCCTCATCGCGGTAGACGGCAACGGACGCAGTTGTCATCGATGGTGCAGGAGCGAGCTCGCTCGCGAACCCGCATCACGTCGGCTTGATCCGGTACAGGGCGGTTCGCGGGCAAGCTCGCTCCTACAAGGAACCTCGCCCATTGGATGAACGATTACAATCCGGCCCTCGCGGGCCGGACTCTCACACCGTCAGAATGCGAAGCAGGAACAGCCGAACGCGCCCCAGAAGCCGGCGAAGTCGCTCACCGGCACGTCCTTCGTCCGTGCACGCTCATGGCCGTGCCCATGCACGCCGCAGGAACCAACGCACTGGTGCACGGCCTGCTGCAACGGTGCCTGCGGGCGCCAGTGGCCGGGGACCATGGCCACCGGGGACCACTCCGGCACCACCGGGATGCTCGGCGGGGCCAGCTTGTCGAACTCGCGGTCGCCATGGACGATCTTGCCGCCGACGACGGTGAGCACGGACTCGATGGTCTTGATCGCCTCTTCCTCGACGCTGAAGAAATCCTCCGACAGCACTGCCAGATCAGCCAGCTGGCCGGCCTTGAGCATGCCCTTCTTGCCCTGCTCGCTGGAGAACCAGGCGCTACCGTGGGTGAACAGCTGGATCGCCACTTCGCGCGACAGCCCTTCCGGGTAAAGGCTCAGGCCGCCCACGGTCTTGCCGCTGACCATCCAGTACAGCGAGGTCCAGGGGTTGTAGCTGGASACACGGGTGGCRTCGGTRCCGGCGCCGACGGGRACGCCTTCGGCCAGCATGCGCTTGATCGGCGGSGTGGCCTCGGCGGCCTGCCTGCCATAACGGTCGACGAAATACTCGCCCTGGAAGGCCATGCGGTCCTGGATGGCGATGCCGCCRCCCAGCGCCCTCACCCGCTCGATGTTCTTCGGCGTGATGGTCTCGGCATGGTCGAAGAACCACGGCAGGCCATTGAACGGGATATCGCGGTCAACCTTCTCGAACACGTCGAGCATCCGCGAAATGGACTCGTCGTAGGTGGCATGCAGGCGGAACGGCCAGCGTTGCTCGACCAGGTGGCGCACCACCGGTTCCAGCTCGGCTTCCATGGTGCCGGGCAGGTCCGGGCGCGGTTCGAGGAAGTCCTCGAAGTCGGCCGCCGAGAACACCAGCATCTCGCCCGCACCGTTATGGCGCAGGAAGTCGGTGCCCTGGCCGTAGGTCACGCTGGAGGTCCAGTTCCGGAAGTCCGCCAGCTCTTCCTTGGGCTTCTGGGTGAACAGGTTGTAGGCGATGCGCACGGTAAGCTGGTCGGCGTCGGCCAGCTGCTGGATCACCTGGTAGTCGTCCGGGTAGTTCTGGAAGCCGCCGCCGGCATCGATSRCGCTGGTCASGCCCAGGCGGTTCAGCTCGCGCATGAACTGGCGGGTRGAGTTGACCTGGTATTCCAGCGGCAGCTTCGGCCCCTTGGCCAGGGTCGCGTAGAGGATCATCGCGTTGGGGCGGGCAATCAGCATGCCGGTGGGCTCGCCGTTGCTGTCGCGAACGATCTCGCCGCCGGGCGGGTTCGGCGTGTCCTTCGTATAGCCGACGACGCGCAGCGCGGCGCGGTTGAGCAGCGCACGGTCATAGAGGTGCAGGACGAACACCGGGGTATCCGGCGCCGCCTGGTTCAGCTCCGAGAGGGTCGGCATGCGCTTCTCGGCGAACTGGAACTCGTTCCAGCCGCCGACCACCCTCACCCACTGCGGCGACGGCGTGCGCTGGGCCTGCAGGCGCAGCATTTCCAGGGCGTCGTGCAGCGACGGCACGCCTTCCCAGCGCAGCTCCAGGTTGTAGTTCAGGCCGCCGCGGATCAGGTGCAGGTGCGAGTCGTTGAGGCCGGGGATGACGGTGCGGCGATTGAGGTCGACCAGCTTCGTCGAGGCGTCACGGTAGGCCATCGCCTGGGCGTCGGTGCCCACGACGAGAAACTTGCCGTCGGCAATGGCCACGGCGGTGGCGTGCGGCCGCTCAGGGTCGACGGTGTGCAGTTTGCCGTTGAACAGGATCAGCTCTGCGTTGCTCATGCTCGGGTACCTCAGCGTTGCAGGAAGGCCAACAGGTCTTCGTTGAGTTGCTGCGTGTGGGTGACAGCAAAACCGTGGGGCGCACCGGCATAGACCTTCAATTCGGCGCCCGGAATCTGCTCGGCAGCCAGCTTGCCGGTGGTCTCGAACGGCACGATCTGGTCGTCATCGCCGTGGATCACCAGGGTCGGCACGTCGACCTTCGCGAGGTCCGCACGGAAGTCGGTCTCGGAGAACGCAGTGACGCAGTCCACGGTGCCCTTGAGCGATGCCAGCAGGGCGATGTTGAGGGTCTGGGTCAGCACGCCCTCGGAAACCTTCTGGCCATGGTTGGTGCCATAGAACGGCGCCGCGAAGTCCGCGATGAACTGTGCGCGATCCTGCAGCAGGCCGGCCTTGATGCCGTCGAACACGCCCTTCTCCACCCCCTGGGGGAAGTCCGCGGACTGGCCGAAGATCGGGGTGACGGCGCCCAGCAGCACCAGACCGGCGACGCGTGAGGTGCCGTGGCGGCCGATGTAGCGACTGACGTCGCCGCCGCCCATGGAGAAACCCACCAGCGTCACCTCGCGCAGGTCCAGGTGCTCGATCAGGCCGGCGATGTCATCGGCGAAGGTGTCGTAGTCGTAGCCGCTCCACGGCTGGCTGGAACGACCGAAACCGCGGCGGTCGAAGGCGATGGTGCGATAGCCGCGGCTGCTCAGGTACTGCATCTGGTATTCCCACATGTCGCCGTCCAGCGGCCAGCCGTGGCTGAACAGCACGGGTTTGCCGCTGCCCCAGTCCTTGTAATAGATCTCGGTGCCGTCGCGGGTGACGAAAGTGCTCATGGAAACTCCTCTGCCTGCCATGCAGGACGATGTGGGAACGGGCACCACGCGGGCGCCGCGGGAGGGGAAAGTCAGGGGAAAGCTCAGTCGGCGTTGAGCCAGCCGGCGCAACGCCGGGTCACCCAGGGCATGATCAGGTAGACCACCAGAAGGACGATGCACAGGGTCACCAGCAGGTTGCTCGGCACCACGCCGGCCAGCAGCGGAAAGCGCTCGAACGCGGGCGCCCAGAGCGGTGGAATGACCATGGTCAGCGGGCTGATCACCAGATAGGTGAGCAACGCCTGCTTCCATTTCGGTGGCTGGCGCACGCTGCCGTGCTCGGGGGTGAACCAGAACTCGGCGTCGTTGTGGATCAGCGGGTGGTCACCCTCTTCCAGCAGCGGCAGGACCTCGGCGACCAGCTCGGCGCGCTCGCGGGAGTCGATCCAGGCCTGCAGCTGGCCGGCGCGGGCGAAGCGCACCACGGTGGTGAACATCGCGCCCTCGCCGTCCGGGCGGATCACGTTGACGCCCAGGTGCCCCGGCTGCCGCCGCGCGGCGGCGACGGTGCGGCGCAACCAGGCCTCGTAGCTGGGCAGCGCTTCGCAACGCACCTTGTGGTGAACCACCAGCGTCACCACGCTGTTCAGATCGATGGCTTCGGCGCTCATGGGTGTTCCGGGTTCGGGGTTGAGGTCCGGTCACTATGGCCTTGGCTACGGCTGGCCTATTGGACGCATGTGCTGGATCAGCGTGCATACCCACATTGTGCCGGGGCTCCCTGCACTTCCTTGGCACCGACACTCCCACAGGAAAACGTCGGCGTTAGGCGGTTCGCGAGCAAGCTCGCTCCTACAACCGCTCTTTGCTCTTCGCTCTCTGAAGACTTCCAGCGAAATGTCCGAGCACGCCGAATGCCCCGTTCAGGAGGCCTCGTTGAAGCGGAGTTTCAGGGGTTGAGCGACATGGATGTCGCGAGAGCGCTGTCGGGCCAGGGATGGCCCGTCAGCGCGGGCCTCTGAAATTTCGCTTCAACGAGGGAATTTTTCGCCCGAAGCGAAAAACCGGATGTCCGGGGCAAGACCTTTGCCTTCTTTGGGGCGTTTGCCAAAGAAGGTCGCCCGAGGGGGCGAAACAGAGAGTCCGCGCGCACGCCGAAGCGACGCTGAAATAACCAAGCCAAAGCAGCACAAACCTGCACCATAGGAGCCGAGGCAGGCGCCGGCCATGCCGGCGGATCGCGGGCATGGCCCGCTCCTACCGGGTTCTTGAATCGTCGGGCGCATGCAGTTTGTAGAAGCGTGCGTTACCGGCGATCAGGCGGCGGTGATGGCAAGCTCCGGCAAGGTCACCTGGCGCATATAGGCACGCGCCGTATGCGGCACGCGGTAGCGCACCTCGCTCTCGCCCTGCTCCACCCACAACAAGGACTTGTCCGCCAACTGCCGCACCGCGGCGAATACGCTCTCACGGCACCAATGCTGGTCGTCCAGCGAGGCCACCGCCGTGTCTAGGGTGAAGTCCTCGCCCAGTTGCGCGAGCAGACGCAGGCAGCGCTGCTCGGCAACGTCCAGCAGGCCGTAGCTCCAGTCATAGGTCGCACGCAGGCTCTGCTGCCGCGCCGGCGCGGTGCGGCGGCCGGGCATCAGCAGCTGCATCGGGGTATCCAGCAGGGCCGGCAGCCCGGCGAGACCGAGGATGCCCACCTGCCGCGCCGCCATCTCGATAGCCAGGGGAATGCCGTCCAGGCGCCGGCAGACGTCGATGATCGCGCGCACCTGGCCCGGCTTGAGTTCGAAGCGGTCGCAGACTTCCCGCGCGCGCATCACGAACAGCTGCACCGCCGAACTGCACATGGCCAGTGCCAGCGGCGCGTCGTCCTGCGCGGGCACCTCCAGCGGCGGCAGGCGCAACACGTGTTCGCCCTCGGCGCGCAACGGCTCGCGGCTGGTGGCGAGAATGCTCAGCGCCGGATGCAGGCGCAACAGGTGCTCCACCGCCTCGGCGCAGCGCTCGGCGAGGTGTTCGCAGTTGTCCAGCAACAGCAGGGTCGGCTCCTGCGCCGGCTCGCGCAGGAGGACGGCGAGGTTCTGGCTGAGGGAGATGCCGTCCGGGTCGATGGACAGGTCGAGGAAGCGCACCTGGCTGAAATGCTTGTGCAGCAACTCGGCGCAGTGGATCGCCAGCGAGGTCTTGCCCATGCCGCCAGGGCCGACCAGGGTCAGCAGGCGCGTCGCAGGCAACTGCTTCACCACTCGTTCGAGCAGCGCCTGGCGGCCGACCAGGCCCATCAGCAGCACCGGCAGGTTGCTGGCGCGCACCTCGCACGGCAGTGCAGCGGCCGGCAGTGGAGCGATGACGGTTTCCACCACGCCGACGAAGCCATAGCCGCGCAGTGGCACGTTGGCGATGTAGCGTTCGCCGGTGCGGCCTTCGCCGAGGGCGCGACGCAGGGCGGCGATGTGTACGCGCAGGTTGATCTCTTCGACCACGGTATCGCCCCAGACCTGGGCGATGATCCTGTCCTTGCCGATGATCTCGCCGGGCTGGCGGATCAGCACCTGGAGAATGTCCAGCGCCCGGCTGCCGATGCGTACCGGGCGATCCCCCTGCAGCAGCTGGCGCTTGTAGGGGTGGAACTGGAAGCGACCGAACTGCAGGACGGTCTCGGTGCGGTTTTCCGTGCTTGCGCTCATGTCCTGCTCACGTCTGCGGATCTGACGGATCGCTCTACAACGGGTCCTCCAGGCGATCTGGCCAGTACCGAGGTGACGCGCCCCTGATTGGTGGTCAGGGTATTTTCCCGTCCTCGTGTGACAGCGCAATTCCCGCAGGGGGAAGGATTCGGCCAATCAGGGTGCGCCGGACGGTCAACCGGCGTGAAATGCGGCGTACTGCCATCAGGCGAAGCCGAACTGCTCGCGGTACTGGCTCGGCGTCATGCCGATGCGTTCGCCGAAGACCGTGCGCATGTGCCGGGGACTGCCGAAGCCGCTGCGGCAGGCCACCTGCTTGAGCGGCAGGTCGCTGCTTTCCAGCAGCTTGCGCGCGTGGTCGATGCGCGCGCTCTGCACGTACTGCATGGGCGTCATGCTGGTCTCGCGCTGGAAGGCGCGGGCGAAGTTGCGGGGGCTCATGGCCACCTGCTCGGCCAGGCGATTCACCGTCAGCGGCTCGTCGATGTGGTCCACCACGTAGGCCTGTGCGCGGGCGATCACCGAGCCGTCGCGCACCACCGACACCAGCAGCGGGCCGAACGGCGTCTGCCCGCCCTGGCGCTTGAGTACCACCAGCAACACCTTGGCGACTTCCAGTGCGACATCCTTGCCGTGGTCCTCGGCGACGACCGCCAGTGCCATGTCGATGCCGGCGGTGACACCACCAGAGGTAATCAGGTTGCGGTCGATGACGTAGATACGCTCGGCCTGCACCTGGGTGCGCGGGTACAGCTGTGCCAGGCGCTCCAGGTAATTCCAGTGGGTGGTGCAACGGTAGCCGTCAAGCAACCCGGCCGCGCCGAGCAGGAAGGCTCCGGTGCACACCGCGCCATAGCGTTTCGCTGCGCGCGCCGCTGCCGGCAGCCAGGCAGTCAGCGCGTCGTTGCGACCGTTGTAGGCGCCCGGCCCGCCGGGCACCAGCAGCAGGTCGACGCCCGCGAGCAGCGCTTCCAGCGGCAGGTCGGCGCTCATCTTCAGGCCGCTGGAGGCGCGCACGCCCTCGGGCTTCGCCGCCACCGTCAGCAACCGGTAGTGCTGCTCCGGCGGCAGGTAGCGGTTGGCCATGGAGAACACCTCCATCGGCCCCGTTACATCCAGCGCCAGCACATCGTCGTACAGCACCATGGCCACTGTTTTCATTCTTCTACTCGCACGCAAACGGGGCTTGGCGGTCTCGCGTGCCCCGGTATGGAAAAAACCACTGTACCGATTCGCCAAGCCGGCGAATCGCACGTTTGCATCATTCTCCGCCAGGCGGGCCGAGCACACAGGTCCAATAATTGGCGGGTCGGCGGAACCATAGTCTGCCCATCAACGCCCTCGGGCGGGCCTTGCAGAACTGCAAAGTGGCCATGCAAGGCTGTCTGTTCCGCGCCTTTCGCCGATCGGCAAAGATGCGTCCACGGTTCGGCACTGGCTACGGCAGTCCGGGCCCACCGACCACTCGAACCTCATCCACCCACGCCATCCACAAGGACCATCGCCATGACCGCCATCGCCAAAGCCGTTCCCGGCAAGACCCTGCTCAACCCCACCGACCACACCCTGATCATGATCGACCACCAGTCGCAGATGTCCTTCGCGACCAAGTCCATCGACGCCGTGACCCTGCGCAACAACGCCGCCCTGGTGGCCAAGGCGGCCAAGGAGTTCGACGTCTCCACCATCCTCACCACCGTCGCCGAGAAGAGTTTCTCCGGCCCGATCTTCGACGAGATCAAGTCGGTCTTCCCCGAGCACAACGTCATCGACCGCACCAGCATGAACACCTGGGAAGACCCGCGCATCGCCGTTGAAGTGAACAAGTTCGGCAAGCAGAAGATCGTCCTGGCCGGCCTCTGGACCTCCGTGTGCATCGTCGGCCCGGCGCTGTCGGCCATTGACCAGGGCTTCGAGGTCTACGTCATCGCCGACGCCTGTGGCGACGTCTCCACCGAGGCCCACGAAATGGCCCTGCAACGAATGATCCAGCTGGGCGCCCGCCCGATGACCTCCCTGCAGTACCTGCTGGAGCTGCAACGCGACTGGGCCCGCGGCGAGACCTACGATGCCACCGTGAAGACCTCCATCGAGCATGGCGGCGCCTACGGCCTGGGCCTGATCTACGCCAAGACCATGTTCAACGCCAGCGAAGGCCACTGAGCCCGGGCACCGGAAAGGGGCGGCAGTGCCGCCCCTTTTCATTCGCAGGATTGAAGACACCATGCCGACCTACGACCGCTCCGGCGCGCTAGCGCTACTGTTCATGCGCGTTACCGCCGCCCTGCTGCTGCTCCAGGTGCACGGGCTGCCCAAGCTGCTGCACTGGCAAAGCGAGTTGCAGCACATCGAAGACCCCTTCGGCCTCGGCGCTGTGCCAACCCTGGCGCTGGCGGTGTTCGCCGAAGTGCTCTGCCCGATCCTGCTGATCCTCGGCGTGTTCGCCCGCCTCGCCTGCCTGCCGGTGATCGCCGTGCTGCTGGTGGCACTGGTGTTCGTGCACCCGCAGTGGTCGCTGGAGGAAGGCCAGTTCGCCTGGTGGATGCTGATTCTCTTCGCCGGCCTGGCGATTGCCGGGCCGGGAAGCTACCGCCTCGCCCTGCCCCGCCCTGGCGCCCTCCACATGGAGCCCAGACCGTGAGAAACGCCCTGCTTCCCTGCGCCCTGGCGTTCGCCTGCGTTCCGGTCCACGCCGCCGACTGGTCGCTGCTGTCGCGCAATTACTTCCTCGACAACGACTACCGCAGCCCCGGCCCCAACGGCCAGAGCCTGCGCCGCGAATGGGCGCAGGGCTTCATCGGCAAGTTCAACAGCGACGTCACGCCCGGCACCATTGGCCTGGGCGTCGATGCCCATGCCTTCCTCGGCCTGAAGCTCGATGGCGGGCGCGGCCACGCCGGCACCGGCCTGCTACCGCTGGACAGCGACGGCCGCAGCGAGAGCGATTACTCCGATGCGGGTGCCGCGCTGCGTCTGGTGCACGAGAAAACCAGCCTGGCCTGGGGCGAAATGGAAGTGGAAACGCCGGTATTCGACACCGGTGACAAGCGCCTGCAACCCGAGTACGCCACCGGCTGGTTTGTCGACGACAGGAGCCTGCCGGGCCTGCGCCTGCAAGCCGGGCGCTTCACCGCCTTCAAGAACCAGAACTCCAGCTCCAGCCACGGCGAATTCGAAGGCTACGGTGCCAGTACCCGCTTCGGCGGCCTGAGCCTGGCCGGCGCCACCTGGAGCGCACCCGATGCGAACTGGGGAGGTGCACTCTATGCCAGCCAACTGGACGACGTCTGGCGCCAGGCCTACGCCAACCTCAATGGCCGAGTCGGTCGCTGGTCGGTGGACGCCAACCTGTACAAGACCGGCGACACCGGCAGCGCCCGCGCAGGGGATATCGACACCCTGGCCTGGAGCCTGCTGGGCAAGGTCGCCCTGGGCAGTCACGCGCTGAGCCTCGCCTACCAGAAGGTCAACGGTGACACGCCCTTCGACTTCGTCGGCGGCGACTCCATCTACCTCGCCAACTCCATCAAGTACGCCGACTTCAACGGCCCCGGCGAACACTCGTGGCAGGCGCGCTACCAGTGGGATGGCGCCAGCGCCGGCGTTGCCGGCTTGACCCTCTCCGCACGCTACGTGCGCGGCAGCGGCATCGACGGCACCCATGCGCCTTGCGGCGGCGCCTACAACCCCATGCAGGGCGGCACCTGCCAGCCTGCCTACGGCGACGGCGGCAAGCACTGGGAGCGCGACCTCGACGTTCGCTACGTGGTGCAATCCGGCCCGGCCAAGGACCTGGCGCTGAGCTTCGCCCAGGTCTCGCACCGCGCCAACGACGCCCAGGGCGGAGCGGACATCGACCGCATCTACGTGATCATCGAGTACCCGCTCAAGGGTGTGTTCTAGATCAGACGGCCTCCGCACCTCCGCAGGGCGCATAACGCGCCGGCGTTATCCGCCGCAACCGAGCCGGCGGATAACCTGTTCCAGGTTATTCGCCCTACGTGATTACATCGGAAGACACCTCGTAGGATGGCGTGGAGCGCAGCGATACCCATCACTCCCCCTCCCAGCAGCATGGGTATCGCTACGCTCCACCCATCCTACAAATACCGGAGGACGCCGCTCAGGCCACCGGCGCGCTCATGTACTCGGCCATCCGCTCGCGCAACCAGCGCTCGGCCGGGTCGTTGTCGTGGGCAGCACTCCAGACCATCGAGAGCTCCGCCGGCTTGATCTCCAGCGGTGGTTCTTCGGCGCGCAGGCAGCTGTCCTCCACCAGCGCGCAGGCGGCGTAGTCCGGCACGGTGGCGATCATCTCGGTGTTGCGCAGCAGCGCGCGCAGGCTGCCGAACTGCGGCACGGCAAGCACCACCCGACGGCGGCGCTCGATACGCTCCAGGTCGAGGTCGATGGCGCCGTTCAGGTCGCCTGAGAAGGACACCATCACGTGCGGCCGCGAGCAGTATTCGTCCAGCGTCAGCGGGCCGGGGCGGTCGTCGCCGCGCAGCACTTTCACACCGATATCGCGCAGCTTGCGGCGCTTGGCGTTGGCCGGCAGGTCGGTGGTGTAGCTGACGCCAACGGTGATCTCGCCGGACGACAGCAGCGCCGGCATCAGCAGGAAATTGGCCCGGCGCACCACCACCGTGACATTCGGCGCATCCTGCTGCAGCCGCGCCAGCAATGCGGGGAACAGGCCGAACTCGGCATCGTCGGAAAGGCCCAGGCGGAAGATATTGCAGCTGGTCTCGGGCTCGAAGGACTTGGCCCGGCTGACCGCCGCGGAGATCACATCCATCGCCGGGCGCAGCTCCTCGAAGATGTGCAGCGCCCGGCTGGTGGGCTCCATGGCGCGGCCGGCGCGCACCAGCAGCGGGTCGTCGAACAGGTCGCGCAGGCGCGCCAGGGCGGCGCTGACGGTGGACTGGGTGATGAACAACTTCTCGCCGACGCGGGTGAGGTTCCGCTCCAGCATCAGGGATTCGAAGATCACCAGCAGGTTCATGTCCAGGCGGCGCAGGTCGTTACGGTTCATGGCTGGTCGCTCGGGGCTGTGGGAATGGGCATCTTGGCACAAGATGAGGGTCGCGCCAGTCGACCATGCCCCACCAGGTTTTTCTTGGACGGATGTGCTTGAAAGCGCTGCCTCCGGTGAATTCGATTGAGCATCGGATCACCTTGATTTACCTTGAGTTTTTCATTTATTCAGACGGCTTTTGCCGCCACTGGAAGCCGACGAGAAGAGAGACATCATGCCCGCACCTGCCCACCAGGTAGCGACCATGCTCGCCCCCGCGACACACCGCCTGGTCCTGCAGCTCATGGAGCAACTGCAGTCCTCCGGCGAAGGGCTGCACGAAGCCAGCCAGCGTCTCTGCCGGCATCTGCTGGAGCACTACCGCATGCCGGAACCCTGCAACGACGCGCGCAGCGATGGCAAACGCCTCGCCCTCGCCCCCTGGCAGGAGCGCAAGGCTAAGGAAATCCTCGCCGGCTGCCTGCTCAACCGCCTGTACATCGCCGATGTCGCCGAACAGTGCGGCATGTCGCGCAGCCACTTTTCCCGTGCGTTCAAGCAGGCCACCGGCCTCGCGCCGCGGGAGTGGGCGCTGCGCCTGCGCATTGACCGCGCCCGCGAACTGCTGGCCAGCGGCGACGCGCCGATTTCCCAGGTCGGGCAGGAATGCGGCTTCGCCGACCAGTCACACTTCTGCCGCAGCTTCCGCAAGCTCGTAGGCTGCACGCCGAACCGCTGGCGGCAAGCCAGCCGGGTGGGGGGAACGCGGGAACTGGAGCTACCGGCCATATAGGAGCGGGCTCCGTCCGCGATGGGTTTGCCCTACTCCTGCTGGCCCGAAGCGATGCGGAGCCCGTTCCTAGGCCAATCGCCACCACTGATGACAATTCCTACGCTGTTCAGCGACGGTTCAGCGAGGACCCGCCGAACCTTGAGATATGACAGGTCCGGTGCAATCCCCACCGTCTAGTCTGGGTGCAGTCCCACTTTCCCAACAGGCAGGAGCCGGGAGTCAGAGCATGACTGCACCGCAAACCACCGACCACAAACCGCAAGCCACCGACTGGTACCGCAAGAGCGTCGAGCAGACCATGGCCGACCTGCAGACCAGTGCGGAAGGCCTTTCCCCTGACGATGCCGGCGCACGCCTGCTGCGCGTCGGTCCCAACGCGCTACCGGCCAAGGACGTCGATCCGCTCTGGCTGCGCTTCGCCCGGCACTTCAACGACGTGCTGATCTACATCCTCCTGGCCGCCGCCGTGGCCACCGCGCTGATGGGCCACTGGACGGACACCATCGTCATCCTGCTGGTGGCGGTGATCAACGCCGGTATCGGCTTCTTCCAGGAGAACAAGGCGGAGAAATCCCTCGCCGCGCTGCGCGGCATGCTCAGCAGCACCGCCCACGTGGTGCGCAATGGCAAGAAGATCGAGATGGACGCCGCCCAGCTGGTACCCGGCGACATCGTCATCCTGCGCCCCGGCGACAAGATTCCCGCCGACGTGCGCCTGTTCGACGTGCACCACCTGCAGGTCGAGGAATCCATGCTCACCGGCGAATCCCTCACCGTCGGCAAGCAGGCCAACGCGCTGGACAAGGAGGCACTGCTGGCCGACCGCCTGAACCTCGGATTCTCCGGCACCAACGTCAGCGCCGGCAACGCGCGCGGCGTGGTAATCGAGACCGGAGCGAACACCGAGCTGGGCCGCATCAACAAGCTGATCGCCAACGTCGATGAAAGCGAAACCCCGCTGCTGCGGCAGATCGCCGAGCTGGGCAAGCGCATCTTCCAGCTGATCGTCGGCATGATGGTGGTGCTCTTCATCATCGGCTTCTTCTGGCATGACTATCCGTTCGGCGAGCTGCTGCTGTCGCTGATCAGCCTGGCCGTGGCCTCGGTGCCGGAGGGCCTGCCGGCCATCGTCTCGATCATCCTGTCCCTGGGCGTACAGCGCATGGCGCAGAACAAGGCGATCATCCGCAAGCTGCCGACCGTGGAAACCCTTGGCGCCATGAGCGTGATCTGCTCGGACAAGACCGGCACCCTGACCATGAACGAGATGACCGTGAAGAGCGTGCTGCTCGCCAACGGTCTCTACAGCGTCGAGGGCCAGAGCTACGAGCCCAAGGGCCGTATCACCTTTGGCGGCAACAGTGACGAGCTGGACTGGTCGCAACACGGTTCGCTGGAAGCCTTCATCCGCGCGGTGGACATCTGCAACGACAGCAGCCTGCAGCTCAATGAAGAAGGCCGCTGGGGCGTGGTCGGCGGCCCCACCGAGGGCGCACTGAAAGTCCTGGCGCGCAAGGCTACCCTGCCGGAGATCGAGTTCCAGAAATTCGGCAAGATCCCCTTCGACTCCGCCTACAAGTACATGGCGCGCCGCTGTGACGTTGCCGGGCAGAGCCTGATCTACCTCAAGGGCGCGCCGGACGTGCTGCTGCGCATGTGCAACCAGCAACTGGGCGCCAACGGCGCCGAGCCGCTGGACCGCGAGTACTGGGAGCGCGAGATGGGCTTCATCGCAGGGCAAGGCCTGCGCATGCTGGCCGCTGCCTACAAGCCGGTGCAGCCCGATGACGGCGTGATCGACCACGAGGACGTGCAGGACGGCATGATCTTCCTCGGCGTCGCCGGCCTGCTCGACCCGCCGCGCCCGGAGGCCATCGAAGCCATCGCCCTGTGCAAGCGCGCCGGCATCCAGGTGAAGATGATCACCGGCGACCACCCGGACACCGCCGTCGCCATCGCCGGCATGCTCGGCATGGGCAACGACCTGCGCGCCATGACCGGCCAGGAACTGGAGCAGGCCGATGATACGCAGCTGAGATCCCTCGCCCTGCAATATTCGGTGTTCGCCCGCACCAGCCCCGAACACAAGCTGCGCCTGGTGCGCGCGCTGCAGGCCAACGAGGAAGTGGTCGGCATGACCGGCGACGGGGTCAACGACGCCCCGGCGCTGAAGCAGGCCGACGTCGGTATCGCCATGGGCATCAAGGGCACCGAGGTGACCAAGGAAGCCGCCGACATGGTGCTCACCGACGACAACTTCTCCACCATCGCCGGCGCCGTGCGCGAGGGCCGCCGGGTCTACGACAACCTGAAGAAGACCGTGCTGTTCATCCTGCCGACCAACATGGCCCAGGGCCTGCTGATCGTCATGGCGATCCTCGCCGGCGCGGTGATCCCGCTGGCGCCGCTGCAGATCCTCTGGATGAACATGGCGACCTCCACCACCCTGTCCTTCGCCCTGGCCTTCGAGCCCGGCGAGCCGGGGATGATGCGCCGGCCGCCGCGCAACGCGAAGGAGTCGATCCTCAACGGCTTCGCCGTCTGGCGGGTGCTCTACGTCGGCGGCCTGCTCACCGCCGCGGCCTTCCTGCTGGAAGCCTGGCTGGTCAGCAACGGCCACGATACCGACTATATCCGCACCATGATCCTGCACACGCTGGTCACCGCGCAGTGGGCGTACCTGTTCAACTGCCGCCTGCAGGAGGAGTTCTCGCTGAACTGGGCGCTGCTGCGCAATGGCGCACTGCTCACGGTGACCCTGGCGCTGATCCTGCTGCAATGCTTCGTGATCTACGTGCCCTTCATGCAGACCGCCTTCCACACCGTCGCCCTGCCCTTCAGCGGCTGGCTAATCGCGCTGGGCATCGGCATCGCGGTGTTCTTCGCGGTGGAGTTGGAGAAGCTGGTAATCCGCCGCTGGAAGGCTTCGCGCGGCTGATACGGAGCGCGCAGGTGCGAGCCTGCTCGCGAACGAGCCTCCCGGTAACTCCGGCGCTGGGCGATTCGCGAGCAAGCTCGCTCCTACACGAAAAGCCGCAGCAGCGGCTGGCGCTTCTCTCGTGGGAGCGGACTCGGTCCGCGATGATTGCGCCCAGCTCCCTGGTCGATTGGATCGGTGTTGGGTCGATCGCGGACAGAGTCTGCTCCTACGCTCGGCCATGCATCTGTAGGAGCGAGCTTGCTCGCGAACGAGTTTCCCGGTGACTCCGGCGCTGGGCGGTTCGCGAGCGAGCTCGCTCCTACAGGAAGAGCCAGTGTGGCGGGTGCGAGGATTGATTGGCCGCCGTAGGAGCGAGCCCAGCGGCAAGCCCCGCCCGGATACTCATGGCCGGCGGGCTCGCCCCTACAGTGCCACGCCTTTCCCTCCCCAGGTCCCCGGCCCTTTCCTGTCGCGGGAAGGAGGCGTACGCCGGGTGTTCCGATTGCTGCCAAGAGCCAACCTTGCGCAGGAGCGGACTCTGTCCGCGAGTGGCTCATCCCCGCTCCGACCAAACTCGACGCGGGGCAAAATCATCGCGGACAGAGTCCGCTCTCACACGGGCGATCAGTGGCGATCTACATCAACCGCGCCTTCAGCAACGGCCGCAGCAGGTAGTTGAGCACGCTGCGCTTGCCGCTGAGGATGTCCACCTCGGCGACCATGCCGGGGATGATCGGCAAGACCTCGCCATTGCGCTTGAGCTGGCTGCCGTCGGTCTTGATCAGCACCTGGTAGTAGTACTCCTTGCCGTGCACGGTATCTTCTTCGATCGTGTCGGCGCTGATCTGTTCCAGGGTGCCCTTGAGATCGCCGTAGATGCTGTAGTCATAGGCGGTGATCTTGACCTTGGCCGGCATGCCCGGCACCAGGAAGGCCACGTCACGCGGCTTGACCTTGGCTTCCACCAGCAGGCGCTCCTCCACCGGGATCACTTCCATGATCGGCTCGCCCGGCTGCACCACGCCGCCGCGGGTGCTGATCAGCACGGTATTCACCCGCCCGCGCACCGGCGAGAGGATTTCCGTGCGGCGCAACTGGTCCTTGCGCTGCTGGACGATGGGTTCGATCTGCGCCAGCTGGGCCTTCTTCTCCTGGCGCTCGGTGTAGGCATCCTGGAAATAGGTGTTCTTCAACTCGGTGAGCTTGCCGCTCAGGGTGGCGATGTCCTGGCTCAGCTTGAGCGCCTCCATCTGGCTCACCGCGCGGCGTGCCACCAGAGGTTCGACGAGCGCCAGCTGGCTTTGCGCCAGGCGGATCTGTTTCTGCAGCGAGCGGGAGTTTTCCTCCAGCTTGTCGCGGCGCGACTTGAACAGCTCGCGTTCGGAGCGTGCCACCGGGCCGTCGGCAGGCATGCCTTCGGGGAAGACGATGTGGTCCTGGCCCATCACCTCGGCGTCCAACCGGGCGATCGCGGCGCCGAGCACCTCGGCCTGGTTGGCGGCTTCCTGCCAGGAGGTCTCGAAGTGCGTGCGGTCCAGACGCACCAGCGGCTGGCCGACCTGCACCAGCTCGCCCTCCTGCACCAGCAGGCGGTCGAGGATGCCGCCCTCCAGGCTCTGGATCTTCTGCATGCGGCTGAACGGCACCACACGCCCATCGCCACGGGTGACTTCATCCAGTTGGGCCAGCGCAGCCCAGACAATGGCCGCCACCAGGCTCAACAGCAGCGCCCACAGCAGCGGCCGCGACACCGGGTGGCTGGCGGCCAGCAAGGGGTCCTGCAGTTCGCGACGCAGGCGTTCGGCGGCACGGGTTTCACTGGCCATGGGCAGCGCCCTCCTGCTCGGGAATCTGTACCGTGCGATCCTTGACGATCTGGTCCAGCGCGCCGTCCATCACGACCCTGCCCTGGCTCAGCACCACCGCACGGGTGGCCACCGCCAGCATGCTCTTCTTGTGCGTGGTCATGATCAGGGTGCGGCCCTCCAGCCAGCGTTGCAGGTAGCCGATCACATGCAGCTCGGTGCTCTGGTCGAAGCTCGCGGTGGGCTCGTCGAGCAGCACCACCGGTGGGTCCTGCAACAGCACCCGGGCCAGGCCGACAGCCTGGCGCTGGCCACCGGACAGGCTGCCGTTGCCCAGCAACGGCAGGTCCAGGCCCAGTGGATGGGCGCGGACGAAATCCCCCAGGCCGACACCATCCAGCGCCTCGAACATCTCCTCGTCGCTGATTGCCACGCCCTCCAGGTTGAGGTTGTCGCGCAGCGTGCCGTAGAACAGCGCGACATCCTGCGGCAGATAGCCGATGTGACGGCGGCGGTCGGACGGGTCGATCTGCGCCAGCGCCACGTCATCCAGCAGCAGGCGGCCGGACTCCGGGTCGTACAGCCCGGCCAATAGCCGCAGCAGGCTGGATTTGCCGGCGCCATTGCCGCCCAGCAGCGCGACCCGCTCGTAGGGGCGGATTTCCAGCGCGGCGATGTCCACTGCCGGCGCGTTCTCGCCGTGCACCAGGCGCACCCGCTCCAGGCGGTAATGCCCGGCTAGCCGTTCCTTGCTGACGAAGCGCTTGTCCTGGGGCCGCTCCATCGGCGCCTGCATCAATTGGTCGAGCCCCTCCATGGCCACCTTGGTGTGCTGCCAGCGACCGAGGATGCCCGCCGCCTGGGACAGTGGCGCCACCGCACGGGACGCGAGGATCGAACAGGCCACCAGGGCACCGACGCTCAGTGCGCCATCGCTGATGCGGTAGACACCGAACACCACCACGCCGACGTAGCACAACTGTTGAACGATGCTTGCGCCATAGGACAGCGCCGTGGTCAGCGTATGGGTGCGCATGGCATTGCCTGCCAGCTGGGCAGTGAGCGTCTCCCAAAGGTGCAGGCAGCGACCTTCGGCGTGGGTCGCCTTGACCGATTCGAGATTTTCGATCGACTCCAGCAGGATGCCGTTCTTCACCGCACCCTCACGCAGGTTCTCCCGCGACAGCCGGGCCAGCAGACCCTGGCAGAGCAGCCCCGGCAACAGCATCAGCACAGCCGCCACCGCCGGCACCCAGACCAGGTGGCCGCCGATCAGCGCGATGATCAGCAGGAACAGGAACACGAACGGCAGGTCGCTGATCATCGCCGCGCTGGACGAGGTGAAGAACTCACGCACGCCCTCGAACTCGCGCACCTGGGTGCTGAAGGCCCCCACCGAGGCGGGCTTGGCCGCCAGCCGGGTATTGAGCACGCGCTCGAACAGCAAGGTCGAGAGCTGCAGGTCGATGCGCTTGCCCATGGTGGTCAGCAGGTGGCCGCGCAGCGAGCGGATCACGCCTTCGAGGATGATCGCCAGGCCGACGCCGCTGGCCAGGATCCACAGCGTGTCCATGGCCGCATTGGGCACTACGCGGTCGTAGACCTGCATGGCGAACAGCGCAGAGGCGATGGCCAGCAGGTTGGCCATCATCGCCGCCATCGCCACTTCGAAGTAGGAGCGCCAGAGCTGCCGCAGCGGGCCGAAGAACCAGTGTTGCTGGGCCCGCTTGGCGAAGTCGCCGACCCGGCCGTCGGCACGGTAGCGGCACTTGGCGAAGATCGCGATGCCGCTGTAGCGGCTTTCCAGTGCTGCCAGCGACAGGCGTTCGACGCCGCCATCGCTGTGCGGCACCAGGACGCTGGCGGACTCGCCGTCCAGCTCGCAGAGCACCAGGGTGCCGCCGTCTTCAAGCACCAGCAGCGCGGGCAGCAGGTAGCTGTCCATTTTCACCAGCGGCAGGCGTTCGACCCGCGCCACGATGTCCGCACGGCGCAACGCGCGCGGCACGAAGCGAAGCGGCAGGCGGCCCTGCTGCAGCGGCATGCCCTCGCCCAGCTCGGCAATGCCCAGCGGCCGCCCCAGCTGCCGGCAGAGCAAGGCCAGGCCTTGGCGCAGCGGATCGGTAGTGGCTTCGTGCTCCGCCAGCAGTACGACATTGTCGGCGTTCATCAGGAGGCTCCCGGGGCGAGGTGATTTTCCAGCAGTGGCCCGAGCAGGCCGATCTGCGCGGCGGCGCGGTATTCCACGCGCTTGCGCTCGAAGCGCAGGTTGGCCAACTGGCGCTCGGCCTCGAAGCGTTCGCGCTGCACGTTGAGCAGGTCGATCACGTCGCGCCGGCCGACTTCGAACTGGTCGCGGTAGACGCCACTGACCTGATCCGATTCGTGCACCTGCTGTACCAGCGAGTCCTGCCGCCAGCGCAGGGTGTCGTCGGTATCGAACAGCGTCTGCAGCTTGCGCTTGATGTCGCGCAGCATGGCGTCGCGGGTCCAGCGGGTGGACTCCAGGTGCTGCTGGGCGGCGGTGGGCCGGCGGAAGTTGGACAAGCCTTCGAAGGTATCCATGCGCAGGCGCAGGGAGACCACCGAATCGTTTTCCAGGTGCCCACCGATTTCCCGGCGCAGGCTCGACGCTTCCAGGTTCAGCTGCGGCAGCAGCGAGGCCTTGCTCTCGCGGACCTTGGCCTCGGCCACTTCGGCGTCCTCGGCGGCCTTGCGATACAGCGGGCTGTCGAGAACCAACCGGTTCAGATCCGTACCCAGCAGGTAGCGCTGCATGGACAGCGGCTCCGGTACGGCGAGATCGGCCGGCGGCTTGCCGACCAGCACCTCGAATTGATTGCGCGCGTCCTGCAGGGCGCCCTTCTCCAGCGCCAGCTGCTCCTGAGCGCGGGACAACTCGAGGTTCGCGCGGTCCAGTTCGCTGCGGTCCGAGTAGCCATCGCCACCGCGCGCCTGGGTCATTTCGCGGATGTCGCCGAGGCGCTGGATATGCTCGCGCACCGTGTCGATCCGGGCCTGCGCGGCGAGGACGTCCAGGTAAGTCTCGACGATGTCCAGCGCCGCATCCTCGCGGCTCACCAGCGCGGTCTCATCGAGCTGGCGATGGGTGGCCTTGGCGCTGTCTACCTTGCTTTTCATCCGGCCCCAGTCGAAGAGCATCTGCGAAGCGGTGACGTCATAAACCACCTCACCGAAATCGAATTCGTTGGGGCCGCCGGACAGGCTGACCTGCGGGTAGTAGCCGCCCTTGCTGATATCTACATCGGTTTTGCCGCGCTCCGCCTCGGCGACGGCGGCGCGGACTTGCGGATGAATCGAGAGGCCAATGCGAACGGCCTCATCCAGGGTCTGCCCATGGCCTGCTGCGCTGATGAGCAACAGGCCATACAACCAGGCGTTGCGTGGTGTCATGCAGTGCTTTCCTTGTTCAAGACACAACGACGTGGACGGTGTTCTCCTCCACCAGCAGGGTGCTGGTGCCAAAACTGTAGACGTCATAGCTGATACCGCCATGGACCTGGTTGACGCCGGTGTCCACCGCGCCTCTGACCGTCAACGTGTCGTTGGCGTCGCCGGTGATCTGCAGGGTGTGGTTGGCGTCGGTCACCGCATTCACCTGGGCGGCGGTGAGCGTCAGGCTGCTGCCCGCGTCCCCCTTGACCATGTCGAAACGCTCGACGTTGGTGAAGGTGCCAGTCCCGACCGCGCCGTAGTTCAGGTTGATGCCGTTGCCGAGCATCACCGTGTCGAAGCCGGTACCGCCGTCGATGGTCTTGAAGTTGGTGGCCTGCAACTGGATGGTGTCGTTGCCGTCGCCGGCCTGGACGATATCGTTGGTGCCCACATGCAGGAACAGATCGGCACCGGCATTGCCGTAGAAGTGCTCAGCGCCGCTCTGGCCGACGAACACGTCGGCGCCTGCCGTACCGGTGACGCTGACCTCGCCGATGGCCAGGGTCAGGCCGGAGCCGGTGAGGGACAGGCCATAGGTCGCGCTCGGGTGGCCGGCGGAGTCATAGGCGATCAACTGCAGGCTGAGCTGGCTGCCCAGGTTGAGTATCTGGGTCACCGACAGGCCGAGCTGCGCCAGCAGGTCCGGTGCCAGCAGATTGATGGTGAAGTGCCCGGTGGCGTCGACCGTGGGATGCAGCGTCACGTTTGCCGCCGGGGTGACCACCTGCACGGCCAGGCTGCCGCCGGCAATCGCCGCACCGCTGATACCCAGGGTCGGCGGCAGCAAGCCCACGGCGAGGCCGAGGCCGCCGATGGTCACGGTGTTCTGCGTGAGCACACTCTCCAGGTTGAGGCTCGCCGCGGTGCCGACGTTGCCGGCGGCGTCACGCGCCGCCACCGCGATGCTGGCGTCGAGTAACTGGTCCCAGGTCAGGCTGGCACCGGTCAGACCAGTCAACAGGTCCAGCGTATTGGCACCGCTGCTGCCGGCCGAGATTTCCGTATGCGAGCTCAGCCCGGCGAGATTGACGTCCACCAGCAAGGTGCTGTTGGCCTCGCCGCTGATGCCCAGCACGTTGCCAGCCAGCGCCAGCACCGGTGCGGTCGGTGCCAGGGTATCGACGGTAAATGCCGCCGGAGTCGCCGTCAGGCCGCCGTTGACGTCGGCGGTAATGCTCGCCGCGCCCTGTGGGAACACCCCGACGCCGGCGCCCGGCAATACGGTCACCAGCGCCACCCCGGCAAGGATTTCCGCCGCCGTGAGCACGTGCGCCTGGGTGTAGGTGAAACCGCCCGCGCCGCTGTAGCGCAGGGTCAGGGTCTGCCCGGCCTGCGCACCGGCAGTCAGGCCCACCCGCACCTGGATGCCATCGGAGAGTTCGGTCTTGTTGATGTAGCCGTCGGCCGCTTCGGCAATGGCCAGCACCGGCCGGGTCAGGTCCGGCGCCTGGATCTGGATCGCCGAACCGACGTTGCCGGCGGCATCCACCGCGTTCACCGTCAGCACCTGGCCGGCCGTCAGCGCCGGGCTGAGGTTGACCGTGAAGTTGCCGCTGCCGTTGGCCTGTACGGTGATCGGATTGTTCGTGTCGCCGTTGATGATCACCTTCACCGTGCTGTTGGCTTCGGCGATGCCGGTGAGCACCGTGCCATTGGCGGTGACGCTCAAGCCGCTGGGCGCCACCGGGGCGACGCTGTCAATGCCGACCGTAGTCGCCACGCTGATGTTGCCGGCGGCGTCCTTGGCGGTAACGCTGACCTGGGTGTTGTTGGCCAGCGCCGTACCCGGCGTGAAGCTCCAGTGCCCGGTGCCATCGGCGGTGACCTGCGCGATGACCGCGCCGCCGACCTTGAGAATCACCGTCGAACCGATCTCCGCCGTACCGCTGAGTACCGTGCCATTGCTCGGCGCCACCACGGGCGCCGTCGGCGCCACCGCGTCCACGGTGACGCTGGCGGCGACACTGGTGTTGCCCACCGCGTCCTTGGCCACGATGCTCACCTGGGCGTTGTTCGCCACTGCCGTGCCGGGAGCGAAGCTCCATTGGCCCTGGGCGTTGGCGGTGACCTGGCCGATCACTGCGCCACCGACGCTGAGGATCACTGTCGAACCCGCCTCGGCGGTGCCGCTGAATACGGTGCCGTTGCTCGGTGTCACCACTGGCACGGTTGGCGCCACGGCATCCACCGTGGTGCTGGCGGCGACGCTGACATTGCCTGCGGCATCCTTGGCGACCACGCTGACCACCACGCCGTTGCCCAGCGGAACACCGGGCGTGAAGCTCCAGATGCCGCTGGCATTGGTGGTGACCTGGCCGAGCAGCGCGCCGTTGGCGCCGGTGATGATCACCGTCGAGTTGGCTTCGGCGGTACCGCTGAAGGTGACGCCATTGCTGGCGGCGATGGTCGGGGCGTTGGGCGCGACGCTGTCCACCGTGACGCTGACGGCACCGCTGGTATTGCCGGCGGCATCGCGGGCCACGACGCTGACCTGTACGCCATTGGCCAGCGCAGTACCCGGCGCATAGCTCCAGTGGCCGCTGGCATCGGCAGTGACCTGGGCGATGGGAACTCCGCCCACGCTGAGAATCACCGTCGCACCCGCCTCGGCGGTACCGCTCAGGGCACTGCCGTTGCTCGGTGTCACCACCGGTACCGCCGGTGCCAGTGCATCGACCACCGCCACGGCAGCAGCGCTGAGGTTGCCGCTGCCATCGCGAGCGACCGCAGTGACCACCGCACCATCGGCCAGCGCCAGGCCGGGAACATAGCTCCAGTTGCCGGCGCCATTGACCGACACCTGCGCGACCTGGACGCCGTTGACACTGATCAGGACCGTCGCATTGGCCTCCGCGGTACCGCTGATGGACAGGCCATTGCTCGGGCTGATGACCGGGATGGCCGGAAGGCTGGCGTCGACCGTGACATCGCCTGGCAGCCCGACATTACCCGCGGCGTCCCGCGCACTGGCGCTCACCAGCACGCCGTCGCCCACCGGAACGGCCGGGACGTATTGCCAGTTGCCGTTGGCATCGACCTTCACCTCGGCCAGCACACTGCCGCCGATGCTCAGCACGACGGTGGCGTTGGCCTCGGCGGTGCCGGCGAAGACCGTGCCATCGCTCGCCGCGATGACGGGCGGCGGCGGTGCCACGGCGTCGACCGTGACGCTCACGGCGCTGCTGAGGTTGCCCGCCGCATCGCGCGCCACCACGCTTACCTGGACGCCATTCTGCAGCCCGATAGGTGGCGCGTAGTTCCAGTGGCCGCTTCCATCCACCTGCACTTGCGCCAGCGTCACCCCGCCGACACTGACCAGGATGGTTGCCCCCACCTCGCCGGTGCCACTCAGCAGGGTACCGTTGCTCGGGTCGCAGACGGGCGGATTGGGTGCCTGGCTGTCGACCACGGTGGACGCCGCGCCGCTGGTGTTGCCGGCGGCATCCTGGGCCACGGCATTCACCGTGGTGCCGTTGGCCAGCGCCGGGCTCGGGGTGAACGACCAGTGGCCGCTGCCGTCTGCCTGCGTCGTGCCGATCAGGTTGCCATTGCCATCGTGGAGGATGACCGTCGCACTGCTCTCGGCGGTGCCGGCCAGTTGCGTGCCGTTGCTCGGGTCGATAGTCGGCGTCGGCGGCGCCACCGAATCCACCGTGGTAGTGGCGATACCGCTGCCGTTGCCGGCGGCGTCGCGCGCCTGCACATTCACCACGGTGCCGTTGGCCAGCGCCGTGCCGGGAGTGAAGCTCCAGTGACCGCTGCCATCGGCAGTGGTCTGGCCGATGAGATTGCCGCCACCATCGGTGAGAATCACCCTGGCGCCGGCTTCGGCGGTACCGGCCAGGTGCGTGCCGTTGCTCGGCTCCACGGTCGGTGTCGGCGGCGGCACGGTATCCACGGTGGTAGTGGCTACACCGCTGCTATTGCCCGCGGCATCGCGCGCGACGACGTTGACCACGGCGCCGTCTGGCAGCGCAACGCCGGGCGTGAAGCTCCAGTTGCCACTGCCATTGGCGGTGGTCTGGCCAATCGGGTTGCCGTTGC
The DNA here is from genome assembly GCF_001672555.2 of Pseudomonas sp. AU11447. Classification (NCBI taxonomy): domain Bacteria; kingdom Pseudomonadati; phylum Pseudomonadota; class Gammaproteobacteria; order Pseudomonadales; family Pseudomonadaceae; genus Pseudomonas; species Pseudomonas sp. AU11447. Next base: position 189,876 of record NZ_LZDG02000044.1, read on the forward strand.
CATCGGTGAGGATCACCGTGGCATTGGCTTCGGCCGTGCCGGACAGCAGCGAGCCGTTGCTCGGGTCGATGGTCGGGGTAGCCGGCGCCACGCTGTCGATGGTGGTGCTGGCGGCGCCACTGGTGTTGCCGACCGCATCGCGCGCCACCGCGTTGACCACTGTGCCGTTGGCCAGTGCAGTGCCCGGCATGAAGCTCCAGACGCCACTGCCGTTGGCAGTGGTCTGGCCGATGAGGTTGCCATTGCCATCGGTGAGGATCACCGTGGCGTTGATTTCCGCGGTGCCGTGCAGCTCGGTGCCATTGCTGGCAGCAATGGTCGGATTGCCAGGTGCCACCGAGTCGACGGTAGTGCTGACCGGCCCGCTTGTGTTGCCAGCGGCATCCCGGGCCACAGCATTGACCTGGGTGCCGTTGGCCAGCGCCGGGCTGACTGCCAGGCTCCAGTTGCCGGAGCCGTCAGCGTGTACCTGGCCAATGGGATTACCGCCACCGTCGGTGAGTATCACCGTGGCATTGGCCTCGGCCGTACCGCTGAGCGACGTGCCATTGCTGAGATTGATGGTGGGAGTGGGTGGCGCCACCGCATCCACGGTGGTCGTGGCCATGCTACTGGTGTTGCCGGCAGCATCGCGCGCCACCACATCCACCACCACGCCATTGGCCAGCGGTGTGCCGGGCGTGAAGCTCCACTGTCCGCTGCCATTGGCTACGGTCTGGCCGATGGGGTTGCCGTTGCCGTCGGTAATCAGAATGATGGCATTGGCCTCGGCGGTGCCACTGAGTACGACGCCATTACTCGGATCGACGGTGGGCACGCCCGGCGCGACACTGTCGATCGTGGTGCTGCCGAGCACACTGGTGTTGCCCGCGGCATCCCGTGCCACGGCATTCACCACGGTGCCATTGGCCAGCGCCGCAATCGGGGTGAAGCTCCAGTTGCCGCTGCCATCGGCGGTGGTCTGGCCGATGACGTTGCCGTTGCCATCGGTCAGCAGGATCGTGGCGTTGGCCTCGGCGGTACCGGCCACCACGCTGCCATTGCTCGGAGCGACGACTGGTGCAGCAGGCGCCACAGCGTCGATGGTGGTGAGCCCCGGGATGCTGGTGTTGCCTGCGGCATCCGTCGCCAGCACCTGGACCTGGGTACCGTCCGCCAGCGGGGACCCGGGGCTGAAGCTCCACTTCCCGGCTGCGTCGGCGGTGGTCGAGCCGATCAGTTGGCCGCCACCAGTGAGCAGGGTAATGACGCTACCGGCCTCTGCGGTCCCGCTGAGGAGGATTCCATTGCTGGGCTGAACCACCGGCTGAGCCGGAGCCAGCGCATCGATGATGACGCTGCTGACGCCGCTGACGCGCGTCCCGTCCACCACCACGGCGCGTACCTCCACGCCATTGGCCAGAGGCGCGCTCGGCGTCCAGCTCCAGTGGCCGGAGCCATCCGCGTTGACCTCGATCAGCACGTTGCCACCGGCGTCGAGAATCCGCACCAGCGCCAGGGCGTCAGCGGTACCGCTGATCGTCACGCCGTTGCTCGGCTCGAAGACGGGCGGGTTGGGCAACGTCGTATCGACCACAACACTGGCACTCGGACCGGTGTTGCCCGCGGCGTCCTGCGCCACGGCAGTCACACTCGTACCATTGGGCAGCGGCACGGGAGGCGTGAAGCTCCAGTGGCCGGAGCTATCGGCGGTGGTCTGGCCGATGGCAGTGCCACTGCCGTTGGTGAGGATGACCGTGCTGCCCGCCTCCGCCGTGCCGATCAGCAGAGTGCCATTGCTGTCGCTGATGGTCGGCGCACCTGGAGCAACGGCATCGATGGTGACCGTGGTGGGCGCGCTGGCATTGCCCGCGGCGTCCACTGCCACCACGCTGGGCTGGGTGCCGTCGCCCAGGGTCGGGCTGAGCGGAAGCGTCCAATGACCGTTGATGTCGGCCTGGACACGCCCCAGTTCCACGCCGCCCAGGCTGACGATCACAGTGCTGCCCGCCTCCGCGGTGCCGCTCAGGCTGCTGCCGTTGCTCGGCACCACCGTGGGTGCAGACGGAGCGATGCTGTCGATGACGATGCTGGCCGAGTTGCTGGTATTGCCGGCGGCGTCCTGGGCAACCACGGTGATGACGGTGCCATCGGGCAGCGCCGGGCTCAGGGTGAACGTCCATTTGCCGTCGGAGTCGGTGGTCGCCTGGCCGATCAGCACATTGTTCGCGTAGACCAGGGTAATGGTGCTGCCGATCTCCGCCGTACCGCTGACGATGGTGCCATTGCTCGGGTTGATCAGCGGCGCCGCGGGCGCATCGGCATCCACGGTGGTGCTGGCGGCGCCGCTGCTGTTGCCGGCGGCATCGCGCGCCACCGCGTTGACCACGGTGCCGTCGGGCACCTGGGTGCCGGCATTGAAGGTCCATCGGCCATCGGCATCGGCGGTGGCCTGGCCGATCGGATTACCGCCGGCGTCCGTGAGGATCACCGTCGCGCCTGCTTCGGCGGTGCCGGAGAAGGTGAGGCCTTCGCTGGGGAGAATGGTCGGGGTCGGCGGCGCCACACTGTCGATGACGCCACTGACCGTCTGGCTGCTGTTGCCGGCGGCATCCACAGCCACCACGGAGACGTTGGTGTTGTTCGCCAGTTGGCTGCCCGGGGTGTAGCTCCAGTGGCCGTCATTGCCCACGACGACGCGCGCTACTTCGCTGCCGGCGACGCTGATGATCACCGTGCTGCCGATCTCGCCGGTGCCGGTGAGCGACACACCGTTACTCGGGTCGAGTGTCGGGTTGGCCGGCGGAACCGCGTCGACCGTGACCTGCACCGTACCGCTCTGGTTGCCTGCCGCATCCTTGGCAACGACCGTCACCACCGTGCCATCGGCCAACGGCTGGTGCGGCGTGAACGACCAGGCGCCGCCCGCCCCCACGGTGGTCTGGCCGAGGGTGCTGCCGTTGCCATCGGTGAAGACCAGCGTGCTGCCCTCCTCGCCAGTGCCGCTGAGGCTGGTGCCGTTGCTGGGATTGACCACGGGTGTGCTCGGCGCACTGGAGTCCACCACCGTGCTGGTGCCATTGCTCGGGTTCCCGGCGGCGTCGGTGGCAACCACCGTGACTGTGCTGCCGTTGGGCAACGGCGTGGTCGGTGTGATGCTCCAGTTGCCCTGGCCGTCGGCAGTGGTCTGCCCGACCGGATTGTTGCTGCCATCGGTCACGGTCACCGTGCTGCCCGGCTCAGCGGTGCCGCTGATGCTGCTGCCGTTGCTGGGGTTGACCACGGGCGCGGCCGGCGGCGTGCTGTCCACCGTGACCGTGGTGGTACCGCTGCGGTTGCCGGCGGCGTCCACTGCGACCACGCTGAGGGTCACCCCATCGGGCAGCGGGCTGCTCGGTGTGTAGCTCCAGGTGCCGCCAGGGCTGACCGGCACCTGGGCAATCACCTGGCCGTTGGCGGAAATGATCACCACCTCGGCATTGGCCTCGGCGGTACCCGTCAGCTCACTGCCGCTGCTGGGCTCGACCACCGGCGCGGCCGGTGCCTGGGTATCCACCGTCACGCTGGCGGTACCGCTTTCATTGCCGGCGGCATCACGGGCCTGCACCGTCAGTTGCGTACCGTTGGTCAACGCCGGCTGCGGGGCGAACGACCAGTGCCCGCCAGCATCGGCCGTCACCTGGCCGATCACATTGCCGCCGGCATTGCGCACCAGGATGGTCGCGCCGGCTTCGGCGCTACCCTCGACCAGCGCCCCATTGCTCGGCTCCACCGTTGGCGTCGGCGGTGCCACATTGTCCACCGTGGTACTGGCCGACGTGCTGGTGTTGCCGGCAGCGTCGCTGGCCACGGCGTTGACCACCGTGCCGTTGGGCAGCGGGCTGGCCGGAGTGAAGCTCCAGTGACCAGTGCCATCGACGCTGGCCTGGCCGATGAGGTTGCCGCTGCCATCGGTGAGCGTCACCGTCGAACCGGCTTCGGCGCTGCCGCTGAGGGACGTACCGTTGCTGCCATCGATGGTCGGCGCGGCCGGGGCGACCGAATCCACCGTGCCGTTGACCGGCACGCTGCTGCGGCCACTGCCAGGGTCGACCGCGACCACCTGGTAGGCCGCACCGTTGGCCAACGCCGAGCCGGCCGAGAAACTCCAGTGGCCATTGCCGTCAGCGGAGGTCTGGCCGATGAGGTTGCCGTTGCCATCGCGGATGACGATCTGCTGGCCTGCCTCCGCGGTGCCGCTGAAATCCACGCCGTTGCTGGCGTCCACCTGCGGCGGCGAGACCAGCGCGCTATTCACCGTAGTACTGGCGGCGATGCTGGTATTGCCCGCGGCGTCGCGCGCCGTGACCTGCAGGAGCGTACCGTCCGGCTGTTGCTGGCCGAAGGTGAATGACCAGGCGCCATTCACGCCCACCGTCACCTGCCCCAGCAGGTTACCGTTGCCATCGCTGATCAGCACGGTGCTGCCCGGCTCCGCGGTACCACTGAGCTGCAGGCCGTTGCTCGGATTCACCTGCGGCGCTGGCGGCGCCACAGCGTCCACCGTGGTCTGTGCCGACGTACTGGTATTGCCGGCGGCGTCGCGCGCCACGGCATTGACCACAGTGCCATTGGCCAGCGGGACGCCCGGAGTGAAGCTCCAGTGGCCAGTCCCGTCAGCAGTGACCTGGCCGATCGGATTGCCGCTGCCATCGGTGAGGATCACCCTGGCGTTCGCCTCGGCCGTACCGGAAAGCACGCTGCCATTGCTCGGAGCGATGACCGGAACGGAAGGCGCCAGCCCGTCCACCGTGACGCTGCTGGCCAGGCTCGGGTTACCCGATGGATCGACGGCGACCACGCTCAGCACTGAACCATTGGGGATCTGCGTGGACGGCGTGAACGACCAGTTGCCGGAGCCATCCGCGCTGGTCTGGCCGATCAGGTTGCCGCCGGCATCGAGAATCCGCACGGTGGCGCCCGCCTCGGCGGTGCCGGTCAGGACCAGGCCATTGCTGGGCGCCACGACGGGCGGCGGTGGTGCAATCGTGTCCACCGTTACCGTACCGGCCAAGCTGGAGTTGCCGGCGGCGTCCCGGGCAATGGCATTGACCAGCGTGCCATTGGCCAGCGGTGTTTGCGGGCTGAAAGTCCAATGTCCGTTCGCATCGACGGTGGTCTGGCCGATCGGGTTGCCATTGCCATCGAGCAGGATAATCGTCGCGCCAATCTCGGCGGTCCCGGCAATTACGCTGCCATTGCTCGCGTCGACGTGCGGCGCGGCCGGTGCCACGGAGTCCGTGGTCACCAGGACCACGGTGCTCTGGTGGCTGTTGGTGGTGTCGACCGCGGTCACCTGCAATTGCGTGCCATCAGGGAACTGCGTGCCAGGGATATAGCTCCAGCTACCGTTCGCGTCGGCGGTGACCGCAGCGAGCAGCGTACCGTTGGCATCGCGGATCTCCACCCGCAGCCCGGGCTCGGCATGGCCGAAGATCACGTGGCCGTCGCTGGGCTCGACAATCGGAGCGGGCACCGTGCCGTCGTCGACCACGACCGTGGTCGGGGCGCCGACATTGCCGGAAGCGTCCTTGGCGAGGACTTTCACCTCGCTGCCGTTGGCCAGCGGCGGGGAGAAGGTGAACGACCAGGCACCGCTGCCGTCAGCCTGGGTCTGGCCAATCTGTTGGCCATTGCCATTCAACAGCAGGATCGTCGCGCCTGGCTCGGCGGTGCCGGAAAACAATCCGCCATCGCTCGGGTTGACCAGCGGCGCCGCAGGCGCCAGCGCGTCGACGGTGACATGCCCTGGCAGGCTGGTGTTGCCGGCGGCATCGCGTGCCGTGGCTGTGACCTCGGTACCATTGGGCAGTGCCGAACCCGGAGCAAAACTCCAGTGGCCGCTGCCGTCGGCCTGCACGGTGCCGATCGGAACTCCACCGGGCCCGGTCAGGACCACGGTGCTGCCTGCCTCCGCGGTACCTTCCAGCAGGCTGCCATTGCTCGGGGCGATGGTTGGCGCAGCCGGCGCCAGCGCGTCCACCGTCACGCTCGATATGCCGCTGGTACCCATCGGACCGCGCGCGATGGCATTGACCACCGTGCCGTCGGGCAGCGCTGCGGTTGGCGTAAAGCTCCAATGTCCGTCACCGCCGACCAGCGCAACCCCGATCACTCCACCCTGTGCATTGGTCAGGTACACCGTCGTACCGACCGTGGCCGTGCCCTGGATGACGTGGCCGTTGCTCGCTTCAATCACCGGCGACGGCAGGCTGCTCGGGTTCGGCGCGATCACTTGCGCCAGAGGGCTGGCATTGCCCGCCGCATCATGGACGATTACCGAGACCGGCTGGCCGCCCAGCAGCGGCGGGTTCAGCGTGAGGCTGAAACTACCGTCCGCCCCCACCTGCACCGTGATGTCCGGTACCCCATCGTTGTTCAGGTCAATCGTCAGGGAACTGCCAGGCTCGGCATGGCCGGTAAGCTGGCTGCCGTCGGTACTGATGGCCAGGCCGCTGGCCGGTGCCGGCGGCGTGGTGTCCGGTGCGCTGACCACGGTGGCAGGGCCGGTGTTGCCGGCATGGTCGGTCACCGTCACCGTGACGCTCTGGCCATTGGTCAGCGGGGTGGGCAAGGTGATCTGGAAAGTCCCATCGGAACCGGCAACCCCACTGGCATCGGGGATGCCATCGCCATTGGTGTCGACCTTCACAGTGGCGCCCGGCTCGGCACTGCCGCTGACCTTGCTGCCGTCTTCGGAGACCGTCACGCCTGTTGCGGCACCCGGCGGCGTGGTATCCGGTGCGGTGACCGTAGTGCCGGAACTGGCACTGCCGCCATTGGGGCCGCGCACGATGACGGTGACAGTCTCGCCATTGCTCAGCGGCGGGCTGACCGGTACCTGGAAGTTGCCATTGCCGTCCACCGGCGCGCTGTAGTCCGGCTGGCCGTCACCATTGACGTCCACTTCGACAGTGCTGCCGGGCGTAGCGCGGCCGGAGATCGTGCTGCCGTCGGGGCTGACCGCGACATCGGTCGCCGGTGCCGGCGTCGTGGGCGGGTTGCTTCCGCTTCCACCTCCGCCACCGCCACCGCCACCACCGCCGCTACTGGCAATGGCTGCACCGCCGGCGATCACCGCGGCAGCGGCGAGAATGGTTCCAGTCACGCCCAGGCCAGCGATACCGCCGGCAGCACCGGCGGTGCCCGCGGCAGCGGCCTCGGCGCCGGTAAGGGACTCGAACCCGGCGTCGATCGGCTCGGAGGCATAAGTGGCCGTGAGGGTGCCATCGGCAGCGACCTGGTCGAGCTCGGTCACCACTAGGTCGCCCTTATCGTTGACCAGGTAGAGCTGGCTGGGTGGCTGGTCCGGGGCGTAGAAGTTGGCGATACGGATGGTTTCGCCATCCTTGAGGTGTACCACCAGGTCTGCACCGACCTGCTGGTAGCTGGCGACCGCATCAGCGGTGACATCCAGGGCCACATTGCTGGCCTGCTGAAGAACGATGCTTCCTTGAACCGTCTGCTGCGTGGCGGTGGCTACCTCCACCTGAGATGCCACGACCTTCGCCTGGATCGCCATGCTGTCTTCCTCTGACCGGAACTGTTGTTGTTTATGGCCTGAAAGAAATAGCAGCTTCTGTACAAGGCGCTGGAGGCACTCCCACGGCCTCTTGGACGAAAGGTTTAATCGAAAGGTAGTAACCTAAGCACCCACGGGAAAGTTCAGACATCAGTCACCAATGGAAGATATAAGCGCTGGCTGTTATCCCATTAATTTTCGACAATTAATTGACATGCACTGCAAGCAGCGTCAGTCCGGGAACACACTCTTTTCATCGCGGATGATCGGCCACACTTCGCCACTACGGCCCCTCCATGACAATATTCAGTCGCTTGCCTGACTATCGCCAACGGCTTACACCGATGTAATCCATAACTTACAAAAATACCGTTCGTCGGAAAAATTAATAACGCAATCCTGTCCGGACGGTCATGCCCATTTCCAGCCCAGCCGGCCCGCCGAGGCCCGCTCCAGAGCGAAGCGGCGGAATAGACAGGCTGACATGCAAAATCGAATGTAAATGTCCGCTTTCCGACTGCACGGCTGGCAGATCGTCACCGCTGAATACGCGAGCGCGAAACTTTGGCAAAAGCAGCGGATTACCGGGTGTCGTTATCCAATCGGCTCACACCGGCACTTTCGAAGTTGTCTGTTTTCTCGCAAGGACAATCCAAGCGACATGGGAAAGGCAGGGATATAGCGCGGAGGCCGAGACTATATCTCGGCAATTGGCACCGAACTTTAGTTCGGCCAATACAAGAGTGGATGAATAGAGGGAGAGTGATTCCGAAGACCGGGATTGAAGTCCGGTCTTCGGACCTTGCTTATTCAGCGTGGCAACTTAAAGCGCCATGTCGCTGGAGGCTTTTTCCGTAGCCGGGGCAGCGTCGGTCGGCTGCACGGCCGGTGCCTGGTCGATGGCCGGCGGCGGGTCCAGTTGCAGGACCTTGGCGGTGTAGCTCCACTCGGCGTAGGTCTTCTCCGGGCTGTCGTTGAGCTTGCTGCCGTAGCTCGGGACAATCTGGTGGACCTTGGCCTGCCACTCGGGCGTGGCGAGCTTGTCCTTGAACACCTTCTCCAGCACGTTGAGCATGATCGGCGCCGCAGTGGATGCACCCGGCGAAGCGCCCAGCAGGCCGGCAATGCTGCCGTCGGCGGAAGCGACGATCTCGGTGCCGAGCTTCAGCACACCGCCCTTGTCCGCGTCACGCTTGATGATCTGCACGCGCTGGCCGGCCTGCCACAGGCGCCAGTCCTCGGCCTTGGCTTCCGGGAAGTATTCGCGCAGCGCGGCGAGGCGGTCGTCATCGGAGAGCATCAGCTGGCCGGCGAGGTACTCCACCAGCGGGTACTCGTCGATGCCCACGCGGGTCATCGGCCAGACGTTGTGGACGTTGGTGCTGCCCAGCAGGTCGAGGTACGAGCCTTCCTTGAGGAACTTGGTGGAGAAGGTGGCGAACGGCCCGAACAGGATCACGCGCTTGCCGTCGAGCACGCGGGTGTCCAGGTGCGGCACGGACATCGGCGGTGCGCCAACCGACGCCTTGCCGTAAGCCTTGGCCAGGTGCTGCTGGGCGATGGTCGGGTTCTCGGTGACCAGGAACGAACCACCCACCGGGAAACCGGCGTAGTCCTTGGCTTCCTCGATACCGGACTTCTGCAACAGGCGCAGCGCGCCGCCACCAGCACCGATGAAGACGAACTTGGCGTCGGTCTCGGTAACGCTGCCGTCCTTGAGGTTCTTGTACTCGACGCGCCAGGTGCCATCGTCGTTACGGGTGATGTTCTCGACTTCGCTGGAGAGCTTCAGGCTGAAGTTCGGCCTGGTCTGCAGGTAGCCGGCGAACTGGCGGGTGATCTCGCCGAAGTTCACATCGGTGCCGATGGGCGTCCAGGTGGCGGCAATCTTCTGCGAAGGATCGCGGCCCTGCATCATCAGCGGCACCCACTTGGCGATCTGCGCCGGGTCCTCGGAGTACTGCATGCCGCGGAACAGCGGGCTGGCCTGCAGCGCTTCGTAGCGCTTCTTGAGGAAGGCGATGTTGTCATCGCCCCAGACGAAGCTCATGTGCGGGGTGGAGTTGATGAACGAGCGCGGGTTCTTCAGCACACCGTTCTGCACCTGCCAGGCCCAGAACTGACGGGAGATCTGGAAGGACTCGTTGATCTCCACGGCCTTGGCGATGGTGACGTTGCCGTCCTTGTCCTCGGGCGTGTAGTTCAGCTCGGCCAGGGCGGAATGGCCGGTGCCGGCGTTGTTCCAGCCGTTGGAGCTTTCCTGGGCGACGCCGTCGAGGCGCTCGACCATTTCCATCGACCAACCCGGTTCCAGCTCATTGAGCCAGACGCCCAGGGTGGTGCTCATGATGCCGCCGCCGATCAGCAGCACGTCGACTTTCTTGGTATCCGCAAAGGCGGGCGCGCAATTCACTGCCAGAGCGAGGCCCAGCAGCGCCCCGCTAACTTTCTTGATCATCGAAAGGTTTCTCGTCGTTAGGGCTTGGCCTTCCCCACCGGCGTCATTCAGCGTGAAGGCCAGACCCGGCGCACAGCGTGCGAGCGATGGGCAAGGCGACAGATGACGAGGATGAGTCGGGACTCAGTTCCCTCCTCCGCCGGCTCTGGGGCCTGCTTGATGGAATGAGGGACGTCCTGCGCAGAGAGACACGCAAAGCCTTCGGCTTTGGCTTTTGTTGTGGGAGGGATGCATGGTCTGCTGAAACGTTTGTGCATTCTATAGAAAGCCGCAGCTATTCACCAAGCGTCTTGGTCAACTATCGACCAGCCGGTTTGTATGTAGGTGTGTTCTTCGGTTGCACGCGGCGCGCGCGCCATGGACTGTAGGAGCGAGCTTGCTCCCCCCTCAGCCTCGGTTTCGCCGGGTAACCCTTCGCAAGCGCGCTCGCTCCTACAAAACTCAATGCTCTTGCTGCACCACAACGTTACCGAAGCGCACCGCGAGCGCGCACCAACAGCCCCATCCGTTACTGTTTCGCCCCTTCCCCCTCCATGGCTCCTACGCCACTTTCCGGCGCCCGCCGCTCTACCCCGCCGACTTCCAATCACTTCGCCATCATTGGCACGGCATCTGCTTATTTGCATGCATGGATAATTGGATCCAAAAATCCACAAGGAAACATCCCCATGCGCCTGGTGCCCACTGCCCGCCCACCGATGAGTGCCGAAGACGAGGCCTACGACTACCTCCTCCAAGCCATCTGCACCGGCCATTACAAGACTGGCGACCGGCTGGTGGCCGAGGACATCGCCGGTGAGATCGGCATGAGCCGCATGCCCGTGCGCGGAGCCTTCAAGCGCCTGGACGCCGAAGGCCTGGTCACCCTGCGGCCCAATCGCGGCGCCATCGTCAGCGGCCTGAACATCGAGGAGATGCGTGAAGTCTTCGAAATGCGCAGCGCCCTGGAAGGCTTGGCCATCCGCATTGCCGTGCCGCAACTGAGCGACCGCGACATCTCTCGCCTGGAGCGCATGCTCGATGAGATGGACGACTACCGCGACGACAGCGCGCAGTGGGTCAGCCGTCACCGCGCCTTCCATGAATACCTCTGCAGCCTCGCCGGGCGCCCTCGCCTGCTACGCCAGATCACCGCCCTGTATTCGGTGATCGAGCCGCACATGCGCCTGTGGCTGCAGCACGTCGACAAGCCCATGAGCGCTCGCGAAGAGCACGCGGTGATCCTCGACGCCCTGCGCTCGGGCGATGCCCGCGAAGCCGAGCGGGTGATCTGCGATCACATCGAGGGAACCATCCCCTCCCTGGCCAAATTCCTCGAGGCGCAATCCTCCTGAGCAAGCGCAAGTCCTTTGAAGCAACGGGCGCCTAGACCCGTACTTCTGTGTCCCTGAACTGCCCCTGGCAACCCCACCCCGGAGAGCAACATGTTCGAACGCAGGATCCCGCAGTGCCTTCTCGCCCTTTGCCTGGCCGCCCCGCTGGCGCACGCCGAAGTGAAGATTCCCGACCGCTTGCAGAACGCCAGCAAGGTCACTTTCTGCGGCGGCATGGACTCCCCGCCCATGGGCTTCTATGACGCCAACCAGAAGCTCACCGGGGTCACCATCGACCTCGGCGAAGCCATCGCCAAGCGCCTGGGCGACAAGAAGATCGACTGGCGCATCACGCCCTTTTCCGGGCTGATCCCGGCGCTGCTCGCCGGCCAGTGCGACATGCTGGTGGACCAGCTGTTCGACAAGCCCGAGCGGCGCGAAGTGATCGACATGGTCAACTACATGTACTCCAGCCAGGCCGTGGTCGTCGGCAAGGGCAACCCCGAAGGCATCCGCAGCCTTGACGACCTCTCCGGCAAGAAGGTCGCCGTGCTCAATGGCTCGACCATCCGCACCCTGCTCGACGCCCACAACGAGAAGCTGGCCAAGGCCGGCAAGCCGCCGATGAAGGTGGTGGTCTACAACACCGACACCGACGCCTTCCAGTCCCTGCGCATCCGCCAGACCGACGCCTACGGCACCACCGTGGAAACCGCCGGCTACTACCAGAGCATGGCCCCGGACCTGTTCGAGATCGGCGTGCCGGCCTTCGCACGCATCCTCACCGGCCTGGGCATCCGCAAGGAAGACAAGCAGCTCAGCGAAGCCGTCACCCAGATCATCAAGGATATGCAGGCCGACGGCAGCTACGCCGCGCTCCTGGCCAAGTGGCACATCGAAGGCGACAAACTGGACTGAGGTAACGAGACATGAACTTCAGTTGGGACGTGTTCTGGCAGTACCTGCTGCGGCCGAGCGATATCTACCTCTACGGCCTCTGGCTGACCTGCGTGATTGCCGTCAGCGCCATGCTCCTGGGCTGCGTGCTCGGGCTGCTGGCGGCGCTGATGCGCCTGTCGACCAACCCGCTACTGCAATACCCGGTGCGCTTCTACGTGTGGCTGATGCGCGGCACGCCGCTGCTGGTGCAGATCGTCTTCCTCTACACCGCACTGGCCGCCGGCGGCCTCTTCCGCTTCGAGGACCTGGACCTGGGGCTGTTCATCCTGCCCGGCAACATCCAGGCAGCGATCATCGCCCTGGGCCTCAACGAAGGCGCGTACATGGCCGAGATCATCCGCGCCGGCATCGGCGCGGTGGACAAGGGCCAGTACGAAGCCGGCAAATCCCTCGGCATGACCTTCCCCAAGCTGATGCGCCGCATCGTGCTGCCCCAGGCCTTCCGGGTGATCGTTCCGCCGCTGGGCAACGAGTTCAACGTGATGCTGAAGAACACCACGCTGGTCAGCGTGATCGGCGTGCAGGAACTGCTGCTGAGCACCCAGATGGTCACCTCGGCGACCTTCCGCGTGTTCGAGCTGTACCTGGTCGTGGCGATCTACTTCCTCGCCCTGACCACCCTGTGGGGCTTCTTCCAGCGCTGGCTGGAAGTTCGCTTCGGCAAATCCGACGGCCAGGCCGCCGCACCGAACCGCATGTTCGGTCGCCAGGCGATGAAACTGCTGAGGGGGCGTTGAGATGATCCCGGACATGAAAGACGTGGTGATCCAGGCCCGCGACGTGCACAAGGCCTTCGGCGAGCTGGAAATCCTCAAGGGCGTGTCCCTGGAAGTGCACCGCGGCGAAGTGGTGGTGCTGATCGGTGCCTCCGGCTCGGGCAAGACCACCTTCATCCGCTGCATGAACCACCTGGAAGACATCCAGGGCGGCAGCATCCGTGTCAACGGCGAGCTGATGGGCTACCGCGAGCGCCCCGACGGCAAGCTGGTACGCGACTCGGAAAGCAACATCGCCCGGCGCCGCCGCGACATCGGCATGGTGTTCCAGCGCTTCAACCTGTTCCCGCACATGACCGTGCTGGAAAACATCATCGAAGCGCCGACCCAGGTGCTCGGCGTGTCCAGGGGCGAAGCGCTGGAGCAGGCGCGCCGCCTGCTCGCCCGCGTGCGTCTATCGGACAAGGCCGAGCACTACCCTGGCCAGCTTTCCGGCGGCCAGCAGCAGCGCGTGGCCATCGCTCGCGCCCTGGCGATGAAGCCCCAGGCGATGCTCTTCGACGAACCCACCAGCGCCCTCGACCCGGAAACCGTCGGCGAAGTGCTGCAGGTGATGAAGGAGCTCGCCGACGAAGGCATGACCATGGTGGTCGTCACCCACGAAATGGGCTTCGCCCGCGAAGTGGCCGACCGCGTGGTGGTCCTGCACCAGGGCGAACTCATCGAAGAGGGCCCGCCCGCGCAGGTCTTCGGCAATCCGCACCACCCGCGTACGCGGGAATTCCTCAGCCGTGTTCTCTGACCAATGAAGAAAGGAAAGCTCATGCGTAATGGAGTTCTGCTGTTCACCCTTCTCGCCTGCGCCACCGCAGCCCATGCCGACGACAAGCTGGTGCGCTTCTACAACTGGTCCGACTACATGGGCCCGGACACCCTGAAGAACTTCGAGAAGGACACCGGCATCAAGGTCCAGTACGACGTCTTCGATACCAACGAGATGCTCGAAGCCAAGCTGCTCTCCGGGCACTCGGGGTACGACCTGGTGGTGCCGTCCAGCCAGTTCCTCACCAAGCAGATCAACGCCGGCGTCTACCAGAAGCTCGATCGCGCCCAGTTGCCCAACTGGAAGCACCTCGACCCGCGCCTGATGAAGCGCCTGGAAGCCGCCGACCCGGGCAACCAGTACGCCGTGCCCTACATGTGGGGCACCGTGGGCATCGGCTACAACTACGACAAGGTCAAGGCCGCACTCGGCGACAGCGCGCCGCTGGATTCCTGGGACCTGATCTTCAAGCCCGAGAACCTCGCCAAGCTGCACGGCTGCGGCGTGGCCTTCCTCGACGCACCGGTGAAGATCATCCCGCAGGCCCTGCACTACCTGGGCCTGGACCCGAACAGCACGAATCCCGAGGACTACACCAAGGCCTCGGCGCTGCTGCAGAAGCTGCGTCCGTCGATCACCTACTTCAACTCCTCCAAGTACACCACCGACCTCGCCAACGGCGACATCTGCGTGGCCGTCGGCTACTCGGGCGATGTCATGCAGGCGCAGACCCGCGCCCAGGAAGCCGGCAAGAAGATCGACGTGCGCTACGTGATTCCCAAGGAAGGCGCCAACCTCTGGTTCGACATGCTCGCCATCCCGCGCGACTCGAAGAACCCCAAGGGCGCCCACGAGTTGGTGAACTACCTGCTGCGCCCGGAAGTGATCGCTCCGGTCAGCGACTACGTCGGCTACGCCAACCCCAACCCGGACGCCACGCCGCTGCTCGATGCAAAAGTGCGCGACAACCCCGGCATCTACCCCAGCGACGCGGTGATCGAGAAGCTCTACGTCTCCGCCGACCTGCCGCCGAAAATCCAGCGCGTGATCACCCGCGAATGGACCCGTATCAAGACTGACCGCTGAACCGAAGAGAGTTTTCCATGCTGAGCTTCTCTGCCCACGAGTACCCCTACGCTTCCCAGCGCCAGAGCGTGTTCGCCCGTAACGGCATGGTCGCCGCCTCGCAGCCCCTGGCTGCCGAGGCCGGCATCGCCATGCTGCGTGCCGGCGGCAACGCCATCGACGCCGCCATCGCTACCGCCGCCGCGCTGACCGTGGTCGAACCCACCGGCTGCGCCATCGGCGGCGACGCCTTCGCCCTGGTCTGGGTCAAGGACCAGTTGCACGGCCTGGACGCCAGCGGCCACGCGCCGGCGTCCATTTCCATCGACAAGGTGAAAGCCGCCGGGCACGACAAGATGCCCGTTCACGGCTGGCTGCCGGTCACCGTGCCGGGCATTCCCTCGGCCTGGGCCGAGCTGTCCGCACGCTTCGGCAAGCTGCCCTTCGCCGACCTGCTGCAACCGGCCATTGCCCTCGCCCGCGACGGCTTCCCGGTGTCCCCGGTAGTCGCCCATCAATGGGAAATCGCCCGCCGCGAATACCAGGAAAGCCGCGCCGCCGTGCCGGCCCTGGAAGCCTGGTTCGACACCTTTACCGTCAACGGCGAAGCGCCGCGCGCCGGCCAGCTGTTCCGTAACCCGGCCCAGGCGAAAACCCTCGCCGAGCTGGCCGAGACGAAGTGCGAAAGCTTCTACCGTGGCGCCCTCGCCCAGCGCCTGGCCGCGCACTCCGCCGCCACCGGCGGCGAGCTGAGCGCCGCTGACCTGGCCGGCTACAAGCCCAAGTGGGTCGAGCCGATCAAGACCAACTACCGCGGCTACGACGTCTGGGAAATCCCGCCGGCCGGCCAGGGCCTGATCGCCCTGATGACCCTGAACATCCTCCAGGGCTACGACTTCGACCAGCGCGACAGCCAGCTCACCTGGCACCGCCAGCTCGAAGCGATGAAGAAGGCCTACGCCGACGGCCTGCACTACATCACTGACGCCGAGCACATGCGCGTCAGCACCGCCGCGCTGCTGTCCGATGACTATGCCGCGCGCCGCCGCGCCGAGATCGGCGAGCACGCCGCCGAACCCAGGCATGGCGACCCGCTCTCCAGCGGCACCGTGTACATCGCCACCGCCGACGGAGAAGGCAACATGGTCTCGTTCATCCAGAGCGCGTACCACGGCTTCGGCTCCGGCGTGGTGCTGCCCGACAGTGGTATCGGCCTGCAGAACCGCGGCTCGGAATTCAGCCTCGACCCGGCGCACTCCAACGCCCTGGCACCGGGCAAGAAGACCTTCCACACCATCATCCCCGGCTTCCTCAGCAAGGATGGCGTGGCCGTCGGCCCGTTCGGCGTGATGGGCGGCTACATGCAGCCCCAGGGCCACGTGCAGATGGTGATGAACCTGGTGGACTTCGGCCTCAACCCGCAGGCTGCGCTGGACGCCCCACGCTGGCAATGGCTGGGTGGCATGAAGGTCGGCATCGAGCAGCACGCCAACCGCGACCTCGCCTTCGGCCTTGCGCGGCGTGGCCACGAGGTGGAGATCGCCTGCGACCTGACCGACTACGGCCGCGGCCAGATCATCGTCCGCGATCCGCAGACCGGCGTGCTCTGTGGCGGTACCGAGCCGCGGGCGGATTCGCATATCGCGGTGTGCTGACACCTCCCTGCACCGCACCGAATGTCAGCCCTGGCTGACTTTCGGTGCGACGCAAGCCTCAGGCGTCCGGGTGCGACTTGTCGTTGCGGCAAGCGCCGCCGTCGGGAGTCAGAATGATCTCGACTCGCCGGTTGGCATTGCGCCCCTGCTCCGTTTCGTCGCTGGCAACCGGCTGGCTATCACCGGCGCCGCGAACCTCGAAGCAATCGTCGGGGATGTCGCCCATCCGCTGCATCCAGTCGCGGACAGCGGCCGCTCGGCTTCGCGACAGCTCAATGTTGTGCCGGGCATCTCCGGTCGAGTCACTGTGTCCGGTGATGATGATCAGCCAGCCGGGCTGCGCCTTGATGTCGATCAGACTTCTGACCAGCACCTTGTCCGAATCGGGCCTGAGTTCCGCCTTGCCGGGAGGAAACAGCAGTTGGCCGTCCAGGCGCAACGGCTGAGGAGAGACTGCCTGCGTCGGCGCAACCACCCGCGCGGCTTGCCGCCCCTGGCTGAGTACCCAGGCCAGCAACCCGGTCAACACCAGCAGCGCGCCCAGCACCAGCAGCCATGGCCAGAGCTTGCGGCCACTGCGCTCAGTCGCCACGGGCTCACGGTCCAGAGTGAGCACCACGACCGAAGGAGCGTCGCCGCTGCGCCTGTGCACCATCTGCCGCTCTTCAATGGGCTCGGCGGGCACTGGCAAACCAGTCTTGACCTCTGCCGGTGTGGTCGTCACTGTCCGGGACGTCGCGTGTCCGTCTCCAGACAACAGCCTGAGCAGCCCCTGCACCTGAATGCATAGCGCCTCCAGCGACGCCAGGGCCATCTGCTGTCGCTGTTGCAGTAGATCAGCCAGCGCCTTCAGTGACTCCTCCAGCCGCAACAGGACCGGCACGTCCGCATCCGACAGTGACACGCCACGCAGCCACGGACGCACCTGTGTGAACAGCCAGGCCAGCATCTCCATGCGCACGGCCGGAGTGAGCGGCCAGAGTCTCTCCCAGTCGCCGACAAGCAACCTGCGGGTCAAGCCGAGCCCCTCTTCCAACCCCTGCAATCCGTGCAGATACGCCCTGGCCAAGGCGAAGGCCGTCACGGACTGCAACTCCATGCCATGTTCACAAAACAACGCCACGCACAGACGCTCCACTCGCGGCCAGTCCATATCCGGCTGCGCTGGATGATTCAGTTTCGCCAGCTCGCCGCCCAGAGCCGCAGACTTCTCAAGCCCTTGGGGATTACCGCCCAGGCGCAGCTTTTCCTCGACCACTGTCATCCCTTCATCCCACTCCATTGCCATCAGCGCACCAGGTACTCCTGCTGCCTCAGGTGACGCATGAGCACCTTGCCCTGCGGGTCCAGCGTCGTGCCGAATGTGGCTCGGGTACCGTCGCGCAGTTCGACTTCCAGGCTGTACTGCAGGTGCCCAGGGAGCGTCTGCGGCAGCAGCACCGCCTGTAGCGAGGCCAGGCGCGGCTCGTACTTGAGCAGCATGCTGGTCATGGTGCCCATCAACCCATGCGCGCTTCCCGGCATCCCTTGCAGGATCTGGCTCATGTCCGGCAGGCCATAGTCGGGCAAATGGCTGAGAGTGCCGGCGCGGCAGTTCAGGATGCGCCGCAGGTTGTCCAGTACCGACAACAATGGCTGATCCGCCTCGCTGACCCGTTGCAGATCGAGTTCACCGGTGAAGTTCTGCAACAGCAGTTCATAAAGCGACGGGCTCTGTTCGCTCACCACCAGGAATCCTTCTTCGGCAACGGCACCAGATTCAACGCGTTGTCACCCAGCTCGATCACCCTCGCCTGGTCCGGCTCCAGGTCCTCACGGGCGAGCACCAGGCGCCAGGTACCGTTTTCCGTGTCTGGGGCGCGGAACAGCGCGACCACCGCAACATACTGCGCATCCAGCGATAACGGCACATTCAGTTGCGCACCCTCATCGGGTTTCACCACCAACTGCTGCGAATCCACCAGGTCCGAAGCCAGGACACCATCACCCTCGTTGAGCAAACTCTCATAGTCTGCTGCATCGAGCGATTTCCGGTCTTTCAACTGGTAGACGCGGACCAGGGTCGATACCGAGAGTCCGGACATGTCCGTGCTGTTGGTATTGAGGGCAGCCCGAGCATTCAGATCCAGATGCAGAATCTTGACCTGTTTGTAGAAAATGCCATGGGCGATCGTGCTGCCGCCGTCCATCGCGCGCTGGCTCAAGCCGCAGCCGCCGAGCGTCAAGACAAGCGTCGTGGTAACCAGCAGGGTCCTAAATAGCGTACGCGACATGCTGTGCCTCCCTGGGCGTCATATTCTCTGTCAGCCCCTGGTAACGGCCCAGGTTGACGGTGATGCACGGTTGTTCTGCACGCTCCGGATTCCCACCGGCAAGCCCGAGCACGCCAGTCAGCCCAAGCCACACTCCTGCGCTGCCCAGCACAGGTTCAGGCAGGCACTCAACCGGCAAGGTGAGTGCAAGCTTGGCGTTGCAACGCCACCCCAGGTAAACCCGCAGCAGTACCAGCAGGTCCGTGTGCAGTGGCTGGCCTGGCAGCCAACCTTGCGCTTCGGCGAGGTCTTCGGTGAGCAGCTCCAGGCGCACCTGGCTATTGGCATCCGCGCCAACGTTTCCCAGCGGAGTACCTTGGCAAAGGCTGACCGGGCTATGGCGCGACAGCCCTGCGGGCTGCGCCAGGGGCACCTTGCGCGGCCAATGCGGTGTCACGCGAACCCGTGTATTGGGGGCCAACAACTTCACCAATGCACCGATGCCCTCGGCATTTCGCGTAGGTAGCCGCATCACGCTGAGTAGCGCGAGAAAACGCGAAACCGGCGTGGCGATATGGTTGGCAGTTCCCGGGATGCCCAGACCGATCAGGCCGAGCAGGCACTGCGAGGTCTTGTCTGCTCCACCGGCCTCGAAGGTGGCCGGATAGGAGTACTTGCGCCAGATGCGGTAGAACTGGGTGAAGACTCGATGGTTGAAGATATCGAGGAAGGCCTCCAGCGCCTCATGACCTTCGCGGCGCTGGGCGATGTCGTCCAGATACACGGTGGGCAGCGGCGAGTCGACACCGTACAACCCAAGCAGGCGGGTACGCACAGTGGGCGGGCGCTCCGGATGCTCGTCGTCGTACTCGATGGCCCTGAGCTCACTGGCAGGAAAGCCCATCCCGGGATGCGGCCGAAAGCGCACGGCGTCGTCGCTGGGGCGCGCCGTCGTGCCCAGCGGCGGATTGCCCGGCGCCGCCGCCTCGAGCAACTGGCAGAAACGGTACAGGTTGGCTTCCGAAATCCGCTCGCCCAGCACCTCCAGCAGGCCGCTGGCCTTCAGCCGGGAATACGCTGACTGTGATTCTCGTTCCATCGCAGGCACTTTCCAGTAGGTTGCAGGATCAGCGTGAGCTGGGTGAACAGATGAATGTCGGCATACAAGGCGAAGAAGCGGTTGAGCATCTCGCCGAACAGGCTGATATCGCCTTCGCCACTGAAGCCATTGGCGTCCAGGGTTACTTCGATATCCACGCCACGCAGCAGGAAGCCTTTTTCAAAACGCTGGATCAGGTGATGACGCACCTCGACGATGGCCGCCAAGCGCCGACGATTCAGTTCGCTATGGCTCCAGTCGTACAGAGCCAGGGTGCCGCGCAGCACCTCGGCGTTGTCCAGCATGGGCAGGAAATTCGAGCCCAGGTGGCTGAGCACTCGCCAGTGGAAGCGGTCCTGGTTGGGCGGATAGCACGGCAGGGTCGGGGCACACAGGTTGCGCACCTTCAAGCCGAAAAGAGGAGACTTCACCAGCGAGTCCAGCAGCGTGCTCTGCAAGGCTTTCCGCGGCAGCTGACCGTTGGTGCCGGTGAGGCGCAGGGAGAGGCTCTCGGTGTCGCTCAAACGATCGGCATCGAACCCTTCGCCGCCGAGGATCAACCAGGTGTCATGCATGCCATTCGCGCCGCGCTTCATCCGCGTATGGAAGTAACGCTCCGGCGCGTCGTCGCGCAGCATGCCGCCCTTGTGGCGGAAGCTGGTGAAGGGTACGTAGTCGCGTTTCGTGGAATGCTTGGAGGACGAGACGCTGTCTACCGAATAGATCTCCGTGTGGCCGTCCTGCAGGCGCATCGGCCGCAGCAGATAATCGGTTTGCAGCGGCAACAGCGTCAGCGGGTCAGCTTCCAGGGCGAACAGGTTGATCACCGGCACGGCATGCAGGCGCACATTCTCGGCTGTCACCACGAATTCGTGCGGCCACTGCTCGCTCAGCACCACGTCCAACTCGAAGCCAGTGAGCTCCGGTGGGATCGGCATCTGCTCCAAGCCGCGGAGCATGACGAACATGAACTTCTCGCGGAAGGTGAAGTACTCCAGCAGTAGTTGGTAACCGCTGAAGGCACTGTCGCCCTTGGGCCACAGGCGATCTTCATCACCGAACCCCTTGGGCGAGAAATGGCCGTCCAGCTTCAGTCGGTCCGTATGCCCTGGCACCCGGACATAAAGCGTCTGGGCATTGAGCGTCAGTGCTCGATGCAGCGCGCAGGCCAGCGGACCGTCTGCATTGAGGTACAGCGGCAGGCGGCTCAGGTCGATCTGCGACCAGTCCGCCAAGGGGCTGCAGGCAAAACGCAGGCGCAGGACCGAGCGGCCATCCGGCTCGCTGGCCACTCGCACCGACTCGATCGCCATCGGATTCAGCATGACGTCCTGGGTGGTGGTATAGCGGCAGCGCGTGCGCTTGGGGCCAACCGGTTGCGAGAGAACCTCAAAGCCCTGGGCGATGGTCTCGCAACGTTTCATCTCGCGAATGTCCGGCGACAGTTCGACCACCGACAGCGAGGGAATGGTGCGCAGGTAATGAGGCCACAGCAGACTCACCAGGCCCTCGGTCAGCTCCGGCAGATCATCGTCAAGCTTCTCGCGCAAGCGTCCCATCAGGAACGCGAAGCCCTCGAACAAGCGTTCCACGTAGGGGTCGCGCGCGCCTGCCTTGTCCAGGTTGAGCTGCGCCGCCCGATCCGGAAACGCTTCGGCGAACTCCTTGCCGGCCTCGCGCAGGTAGCGCATTTCGGCATCGAAATAACGCAGCGTCAGATTGTCCATGCTCACCAATGAATTCCTGAAAGTAAGGGAGGCTTAGCCACAGAGCACCGCCGCGCGTACCGGGTCGGCCGCCACCAGGGCAGCCAGCAGATGCTCCATGCGTTGGGCCAGTGCGGTCTTGTCCACGTCATTGCGCTGGGCTTTCTGCCGCAGCAACTTGAGCAAACGAGCCTTGACCTCGAATGCCAGCTCCGGCTCCCAGGCCTGCAGATGCTGTTGCTGGGCGACACTGTCCAACTCGCCCAGCAGATGGATCGCCAGGTCGCTCTTGCCGTACTGCTCTGCTACCCGCGCCATCAAGAGGCGTAATAGCCAGCGTTGCCTCCCACTGGTCACCTCGGGTCGTGTCGCCAGCCAGGCCAACGCCGCTCCGACGCCGTCGCTGTCGGCCTGGGCCAATGCTTCGCTTTCCAGGGCAAGAATGTCGTCCGTCGTCGAACTGGCGGCCACCGGTGTGGACATCCAGGCCGCAGGCTGGTTGCCGCTGACATGCTGCACAATCCAATCGCGCGTGGTCTCATCGGCGAACGGTGTTCCGTCGTTCCAGCGCAACTGATCGATGCCCGGCAAGCGATCGAGGAACATGCCCAGGTCGCGCTTGATGATGTCCGCCCAGCCTTCGTAGGGCACACCCAGCTTGCCCAGGCTCTGGCAGAGGTACCACTGCAGGTCCAGCCAGAAATGGTTCACTCCTTCGGCGTACATGCGCTCCACCTGGTCCAGAAGCTCTGCCCAACTCTGTTGCAGGTACAGGCGTTTGAGCTGCGCCCGGTACTCGGTGCGGGGCGGCACCAGGCGGGTATAACCGTTGACCTCCTGTGGCGGCGATTGATGCACGGTGTCCCAGCGCAGGCTGGTCATCAGGCGGTGGGCCGCCAGCCAGCCCTGGGGCTGATCGCGCAGGTAGCCGGCCAGGGCCTTGCCGCCGTCCAGCAGGTCGCGTCCGGAGCCTATCGCCGGCAGCACCAGTGCCGCCGAATGGGGAGTCGGCTCGCTCTGCACGGCGCTGTTTTGTGGCACAAGAGCATTGACCCCGCCTGACTGCGTCAAGCGAGCGGCCAGGGCTGCATACAGCGATCCCAGGCCCGGTCGCTCGCCTTCCGGCCAGGCCGAGACGATCTGCTCCAGCCAGGCAAGCGCAGCGACCGTGCGCTGCGCCTCCATTTTTACGACCTCGGGAAACAGCGACAGGCTGTCCAGAACCTTGCCGCTGGCCACCCACTCCAGCGCCATGCGCCGGCTGTTTGGACGAATCGGCAACACCTGCCTGGTGAAACGCCCGAGCAGCGCCGCCAGCAACTCAAGGCCATCGGCGAGCCCTGCTTCGCCATCGCGTTGCGTGCGCGCCCAAAGGTAATAGGTGGCAATCCGCAGGTCCTTGCAGCGCTGCTTGAGCAACTGCTCCGCCAACCCGATTACCCGCTCCACATCTGCGCCTGAGAGCTTGTTGACTTCCTCGCGCATGTGCTGGAAGTCGTCATCGTAGCCAGGGTCCTCCCCCACGGGTGCAGCCTTGCTGATCGGCTTCAGCCAGGCATCCCAATGGGCGCCCCGGGTCTTGGCCAGCGCCACGGCATCCTGACCGTCGAGGCAGTTGGATATCAGTCCATGCAAACTCATCGGGGTGTCCTATTCGAACGGATCGAGGTTGGCATAGGGCATCGACTGCCCCGCTCCCACATCGAAGATAGTGGCCGGCAACGTGAACCCTCGCAGTTGCAACAAGGCCAGCGGCCCACTGCCGAGTTCGGTACGCAGCTGCCAGGTCAGCGGCAGCTTGTCCGGTGCCGTCAGCACCAGTTCGAACAGCGTGTCGCTGCTGTCCAGTGCCGTCACCTGCGCCTGTTCGAAGAGGCGGATCAGCCCCCAGGTTCCCGAGTAATCCCCGAACAGCCGCGCCCCACCCTTGAGGCTGGTCCAGCTCAGCGAAGCGCCAGGGTGGTCGGTGCCGCCCGGCCAGGTGAACTGCTGCCAACTCTCCATCTGGTTGAAGTACTCCAACTTCACCCCATCGAGGATGAAGGTGGTCTCCACCACGTTGCGCACCGGCTTGGCCTGCAGCTGGAAGGTCATGCCCATACCACCATCGGTGTACAGAATGTCCGCCAGTTCGCTGAGCTGGTTCACCGCCTTGAGGAACTGCGGATTGAAGTGCAGGCCCTGGCTGTTGGCGCTGTCAGGCACCCAGCGGTTGCCTTCCTTGTGCAGCACACCACCCAGTTGCGAGCTGATGAACTGGTCGATACGGCCGGTTCCCGCGCGGATCATTTGCCCCAGCATCGGCAAGGAGGCATCGCTACCGCTCACGGCGAAGGGGTAGCGACCATCGAAGGAGCGTTCCCAGTTGCCCACGATTGCTCGCTCCCACTGGCGGTTCAGCCCCGCCGCCGAGGGTTGCAGAACACCTTCCCAAGCCTGGTTGAGCGGCTGCACAAAGAGGTTCTGCCCAAAGCCGTTCCACTCCCCGCCCAGGCTGGCGGCGATCAGGCTGCCGTAGTCGAGCGTGTCGGTGAGGTCCACGCTGGTGCCCTGGAATACCGTCTGCGCCAGAGCCTGGGTCATCGCCTGAGGGTTGGGGGCATTCGTTACCTGCTGCAGCTTCAGGCGTACACGCGTAACGCGGGTCAGGAAGGCTTGCAGGCTCAGGTTGTCGTTGCTGCTCGCGGATTTTTCCTGACCCAGCAACGCGAGGATCGGGCCAAAGGTGGTATCCAGCGGCCCCTGCGGGCCGCTGGCCTTCTGGTCAATCACCGGCCGCTTGTCCTTGTCCAGCAACTGCTGTGCTGACTTCATCAGCGAATCGCTGAGGGCCTCGCCTTTGACTTCAGTCTTACCCTCGTAGGCCAGAGTGTTCATCAAGGCGATCAGCGGCGACTGGCGCACGTCGCTGAGCAGGGTCAACTGCGCGATAGCGTCAGACAGGCTGTCCGCCTTGCGCCAACGGATGCTGTTGAGGAACG
This sequence comes from Pseudomonas sp. AU11447, assembly GCF_001672555.2. Taxonomy (NCBI): domain Bacteria; kingdom Pseudomonadati; phylum Pseudomonadota; class Gammaproteobacteria; order Pseudomonadales; family Pseudomonadaceae; genus Pseudomonas; species Pseudomonas sp. AU11447. The sequence continues at coordinate 214,444 of NZ_LZDG02000044.1, forward strand.
CAAGCCACGCACCGCTGAACTCCTGGAAGTAGCGCTCGGTCAGTTGCGCCTTGAGCACCTCAGGCTTCAGGTCGCTGTCGATGGTGTTCTGCTGGTCGCTCAGCACCCAGTCGATTTCCTCGCGACGGGCCTCTGCAACTTCGTCGATGGCCTGCCTTACCTGGCCCTCCCAGGCCCGGCGAGTGAACATACCCGGCACGCTGTTGGGAGTATCGAACAGCATCGATGCGTCGGTTTCGCCGACCATGTTCTTCAGGGTAATTGCCGCGTAGTTGTTGCTCGCCCGGTCGATTACCTGCTGGTACAGGCTGGCCATGCCGTTGCGCTGGCCCAGTTGGCTCAGCAGGACTTGCCGGGCCTGGGACACCAGGCTGGGTTCTGTCTGCGTACGCCACTCGGGATGCGCAGCCAGGTGCTGGGCGTAGAAGGCCCAGAGGTTGGGCGACAGGTCTTGCCAGAGGCCGGACGTGACGCCGGGGCGTACGGTTTCTTCGCCGGTCAGCACCCTGGCCAGGAACGCCGGGTCCGCCTTTTCCGGGCGGGCCATCATCAGGTAGGCCTTGAGCTGGGCGTGAGCCTCCTCCGCGCGCGACGTGCGTTCCGGGCTGTCCGCCGGCAAGGCGGCGAACTCCGCGAGTTGCTGCTCCAGGTGCTTCGTCGCCAAATCGCGCATCAAGCGATTGTTGGCCTGCGTGTAGCGCGGCCACAGCACCGACAGCAAGGCATCGTTCTGGCTCAGGCCGAAACGCTGGTACCAGGGCACGCCATGCTCACGCCGGTAATCCAGACGCGCCATTTCACGAGTCAGCTCGTGCAGGGCCTTGAGTTGTGCATCGGCATCGCCCTGCATGTTGATGATTGCCAATGCCGCTTCCACGGTAGCGATCTGGCTACGGTTGCTGGCGAAGGACAACAGGAAAGCCAGGGCGCATAGGCCTGCAAGTGCCAATCCTGCGATGTAGGCTCCCCGCACCCAGGACCAGGCCAAACGACGACCGCGGGTAGACTTGTCCCCAAGTACCGCGTTCCAACTCGCCTCCGGCCACCACGTATTCGGCGTGCCGGTAGCAATACCGGTGAGCTTCGGGCTGAACAGCAAACCGCGCAGCGGCACCGAACGATTGAGTTGTGCCAGGAAGGGGCTCAGCGCCTGACGCCATTGGCTGATGCCAGAACGCCCCAGGTCACGGGACAGGCGCAGCAAGAAATCATGGGAAGAGTGCTCGGCGATCTGGCCTATCCCACGCTCACGCAGCGGCACCACCAGTTTGCGCAACGACACCTCGATCTGCTCTGCGGTGGCCCGAGCCGGCAGCAGGCAGCCTACGGATTGCGCCTCGCGCTCGGCCTGGGTCCACGGGCTCGCGCACACCTGCCACAGGTACAGCGGCGACTGCCAGCGCAACGCCTGACTCAGGTCGCGTAACTGGCGTACACCCGTGCTCAGGGTGGCCACATCATTGCCCTGCCCCTCATTCAGTGCCCAGACAACTCCATCCACCGGGCGCGAACGGCGCAGCGACTTCAACAACGCCGCCACATCGGTTTGCCACTGGCCCTGGAGCGAACCGCCATGCAGCAGCACGGTGTCCTGCCCCTCCAGCCAGTGCTGTTTGAACAGCCCAGGTGCTATTGCCTCGACTTGCTCCTGCTCACCAACCACCAGCAGCAGGCGGACCTTGCGCTTCCAGAAGAAGCCGTACTGAGCCTGCAACTGTCCAGGGATCTCGTCCTTCGGCGAAGCACGCTTGCTAGAAGGCGGTAGGGTCCCATCCGATGCAGGACGAACGCCTGTCGCCACGCCTCGCTCTTGATGCTGCTGGCGTTTGATATGGGCCAGCAGTTTGGGAGCGAAACGAAGGATCAGCACGATGACCGACAGCAGCAGGAAGGCCAGCACCTTGTCGCGATCCTCGACCAGCCCTATCCGATCGCCATAACGCCAGATCAGCACGCCCACTGCCCCCAGCGCCACAACGATCAACGTCCCGCCGCCAGCCCGACGCCAAAGGTTGCTATAGGTCCTCATACCAAATCTCCCGCGGCGACAGTACTGATCCAATGCTGCAAGGGCTCCTGACTGAGCAGCACCAGCGGCTGCTGGAAATGCCGGCTGATTTCAAGGCCCAACGCCGCGAGCAGCCAGACACTGAAAGGCCCTGGCACGCCACAAAGCGACTCCTGAATCCATTGTTGACCCACTTGGAATTTCGCCTGCCGCGCCACGCCCATCGCGAGAATGGCTCCCAGGCTCGGCTGCCATTGCACGCTGTCGGCGAGGATGCTGGTTGCGCTTCGTGCGGCCAATTGGGTTTCAAGGAAGAGCGGAAGCTCCGTATCCAATTGGTCGACATTCAGAGGCATCGGCCGCAGCAACCGGCCTTGCACGGGCAGCTCCCACTCCTGCGCCAGGGCATCCGGGCACAGCAACAAGGCAGCCAATCCATCGGAGTACGCGCTCGCGCCGTTGACCTGCAGCACCAGGATCAGCTCGATCGCCGCGCCGGGGGCCTTCAGGTTGTCTTCCAGCCATTGCAGGGAAAGCTCACTGACGAAGTTCGGTGCTACGTGCAAACGTCCAGGCATGGCCTTGAGCCAGGCTTTCCCCCACACCGTGCGGAACGCCTCAAGGCCTTCTGCCTCAAGGTCACTCAGCACCGTCACACGCAAATCACGATCGACGGGAAGTGCATTCAGGGCAGGGCCTACGCCGGCGAATAGCTGCTGCAACGCCACCTGCACACGCTCATTGCCCTCCGCCGGAAGTTCAGCAATTCGGCAGACTTCGCCTGGACGGCGAGGCTCACCAGGGGCTCCTTGGGCGATCACGGCCGCGGATACCTGCTCCGGCAACACCACGCAACTCGCCTGCACCCCGAAACTCCGCTGCGCCCACTGGTTCCAGGCGGCCTTGGCGTCATCAGCCTGCTCCTCGAGGAACTGGAAATGACCGAGCGCACCGCCAAACGTGTAGCTGCGTATCGCGAACGCCAATAGCCACACCAGCAATGGCGAAGCAGCCAGCATCCAGGGGTTGAAGGTACTCAGTTCGGGCAGGCGCCCGGACACCACCAGCACGAACAAACCGATGCCAATGATCACGGCCAACAGAGCAGCTCCAAGCCAACGGATCATCGACAGTGGCGTAGGTGCCTCGATGACGTCAGGCGCACGACGATTCCAAGCCATGGCTTACAACACCGAGCAGTCGGGGGCGCTGGAAATCACCTGGCAGCCGCAGGCACTGCGGCACCCGTTCACCACCAGTGCGCGGCCGTTCTCGGACCAGTCCGTGCAGCCTTCAACAATGGCGTTGACGCCATGGGCAGGGCAACTGACCTGATCACCCACCAGCGCCACGAGTTTGCCGTGCACTTCGTGGGTTGAAGTCGCAGAAATGACCTGGCCACCGTGAGTGGTCCTGTCGCCAAGCAAAACGAGTCCCTCAGGCATAAAAACTCCCTCCCGGAAGATCGGAAAGCACGCTCACTCCGAGCCAGGAAATTCAATCAAGAGGTCGCAGGGCTTTTCCGTAGTGAAGAGCACCGTATTGCCCCGCATATCGCTCACCGACGTATAACGATCATTTTTGTCGCACTGATTGATGATCGTGTACTCGACAAATGATCCAGGCTTCCCTTTCTCATCCTTAAGTCCGTACGACGCGCCATAAAGAAAATCGCGGTAGGTCGGCAACACTCGATAGTCTTTATCCTGAATATCCCCCTTGACCACGAAGACTCCTGTCTCGCCAGCTTTATTCGTAATACCCCGAGCCGCATCTCGTCTTCCCTCGGAGAACCTGGCTCCCGGCGCAAGCTCAACAATCTCGTGCCCTTCAAAATCAATGAAATAAGAATTCTCGGCATTCTTCGTCGCACCCGGATGTTGCGCGAGACTGCCGTTTATCTGTGTCGTACTCGCGCAACCGCCCAATACAACGACAGCAAAAGCGAACATGAGTCCTTTCTTCATTACCAATAACTCCCACTACCTTGCATACGGAATCGCCCTTGTTCAGAGCGCTGAATTGACGGCATCTCAATCACGGGATAAACGCCCTTGCCGCCTTAACGACGCGAATGAAAACCTTGTCATCGAGAAGGCAGCGCTCCCAAACGAATGGCGTCCAGCTTCTCCACATCCGGATGCCAGGTTTCCGCCGGCCTGCGGCTACCATCCGGGTAGAGAATGCTGTACTCCCCCTGAGCATCCTGGCTCATCCGCGCCACGAACTTGCTCTCCACCTGGGGCTCGAACACCAGGCGCTCGGCTGCCGGTCCCTCGGCATAATCCGAACCGCTGGCAATGAAGCGGATCACCGCACTGCCCGATCCCGCTCCGGCCACGTAGGGGTAGTAGTGAGCGGTCAGCAGCAGCTCCTTGCGGGTGCGCATGGCCTCGGGCAACTCATTAAGGCGCTCGGGCTGGCGATCGACGTTGAAGAGAGCCGTTACGTCTTCCTGCATACTGCCGGCCAGGTCGAGCAACCCCGCTCGCCAGTACTTGACCCCCACCGTCACAGTGGCGAGCCGCCAGCGGCAAATGCTGCCGCCATCCAGGTCCAGTCGCGCCTCGTAGCGGTCGCTGTCGCCCTGGCGCTGCGGCTTGACCTTCAGCACCTCGGAGCCGTAGCTGTTGAAGGGCCCGGACTGCGGCGGGAAGCACTGGTCAGACAGATACTTCGCCTCAATGGCCTTCACCGAAGCGCCCTCGGGCACCTTGATCGTCACGCTAATCTGCGGCCCGCCTGGCGGCGGTGCCAGGTCATAGCGCGAGCTGCACGCCGTCAGGGTCAGCGCAAGGCCCAGTCCGCCAATGAGCAGGGAAAGACGCGCGTTCATGGCTGACGTCCCTGCCTAATCGCTTCCAGCTTCCTGAAGTCAGGCTTGCTGTCGCCATCGGCCACCACGCTGCCGTCAGGGTAGGTAAAGCGGGTGTAGTTGCCTTCTCGCTTGACTTTGGGGCCTTCCGAATACACGACATAGTCCGCATGCAGTACTGGCTCGAAAGTGACATTACGGGCCTGTTTGACTTTGTATGTTATGAAAGAATTTGTATTACCAAACAAACGAGATAGCTGTTCATGCCTAATTAGGAATGACTCACTAATCCAAGGGTAATAGTCTTGTTTTATTGTCAAATCCCCATTAACTATCTCTGGCGGGTACATTGATCGCTGCTGCGGCAGGTTTTCGTCGAAAATCAAAATTATCTCCGCCCCACCACCGGATTTGACGTCAGCGCCAAAGCGCGACGTATTGCCGTAGTCCACACCAAAGGTCACGTTGCTCAGTTGCCACTGGCAGGCACCACCGCCGTCCACCGCCAGGTCGGCAACGTAGAGGTCGCTGTTGCCCTGGCGCTGCGGCAGTACCTCAATGGCGTGGCGGCCGTCTTCCTCGTAAGTCGTCCAGTCCGCCCCGGAGCGGGTGGCGGGGCATTTTGCCGAGCGATACATCACCCGCATCGGGTTCGCCGCCAGGTCCGGCGGCACCTTGATGCTGAAGTGCACCTGGGCACCACCGGGCGGCGGCGCCAGCTCGTGGGTGCGGTTCTGCGCGCAGCCACCGAGGCTGAGCAGCATCAGCAGGCTGGCGAGGGAACAGGTGACTGGCCGGGCCATGGCAGGTTTCCTTGTGGGCACGTGGCGGGTTGGGTGGGTGGCGGTAGCGGATCGAGTGCTCTGCTTCATGGCGTCAGCTCGGCTCGCGCACAGGGTCAGCGTGCGGCACGCTGGAGACCGCGCCGAAGAGGCGCGGCGCCATGGTCTCGACCATTTCGGCAATCTCCCGCTCACGGGCAAAGCGCAGCAGCGCCTCGTCGCCCCCGGCCAGTTGCTGGGTCACCGGCAGGGCCTTGCTCGGCAGCAACTTTTCCAACTCGAGAAACGCCTGGGTGCGCGCCCGTTCGGGACTGGGGATGTGCTGGTTTTCCAGGGTCGTTTTGAACTGCTCCCGCAGTTCGATTCGCCGTGGGGTTTGCTGAGGCGCACACAGCTCCAGCAGGCTGTTGTGCAGGAAGGGCAGGTAGCCATCGATCATCGAGTGCTCGAAGGGGTTGGTGCTCTTGGTGCTGCGCTCGGGGTTGGTGTGCTTGGGGAAATACTCGTTCAGGCTGGCCGTGGTGAGGGTTTTGACCAGCTCCTTCTGGGCGTCCTCCGCCTTCTTGTTGGCCTCGGCCCCCAGGCTGGGCACGACGAAGATGAAGTTGCTCGGCGACAGCGGCTTGAGCAACTGGGTGTGGCGGGGCGCGCCGAGGCCGTCCTTGCTGCCGCGAGCCGCCGAGCCGGTATAAGGCACGGCGGCATGCAGGTCGGCGCGGTAGTTCATGGCCAGCTTGCCGTGGTGCCAATAGGGGTCGCCAAAGCGCAGGATCTTGCTGGCCAGCAATTCGGGCACCGACCAGATATAGCCCAGGTCATCGCCCAGCGGGCCGAGCGCGTCGTACAGGATATTGTCCAGCTCCGCCTCGGGCGGCACGCTGGTGATGGTGTCGGCGTTATTGACGTGGCGGAAGTGGGGCACCTGGTCCAGGCTCTCCACCGCCTTTTTGGTGAAGGTGCGTGGCATGCCGTAGGTGTAGAGGACAGGTTTACGTTCTTGCTGCTCCGCCGAATGAATCAGAGCCAGTGCGCCGCCTAGACTGTGGCCGCAGACAAAAAGCTTTTTCCCTCTCCCAACCTGAGTTCCAATCTCCTTAAAGTCCTTCGGGAACAGTTTTTTAACTACCTGAAACGCCTTCAGGAAGCCATCGTGCACCTTTCCCGCCGCTGCCAGCCACGGGGCATCGGACTTCGTATTGCCGCCGTCCGCGGGCCGAGGCCGGTACTGGAAATCGGTCAGCCAGTCCGTCGGTTCCTGGGTGCCGCGCCAGGCCACCACCACTTCCTTTTTATTAATGAAATAGAACAGCTGAGTGTTCTCAATGTCCAGGCGCGGAATATCCACGCCGCTCCGATCCAGATCGTCATCCGTGGTATCAAGCATCACAGCGGTGGTATAGCGCTCGTCGAAGGGCACATCCACCACCACCGCGGGCAGGCGGTAGCCCTTGGAATCGACCATTAACGGAGTGCGCGACAGGTCCAGGCACTGGCGGAAAAGGAATTCCTCCGCCCCACCACGCAGGGTGGTGGCGTCAATCTTGACCTTCGGGAATTTCTTCTTCTGCTCCTGAACGATCGTGCTGTATGCAAGGTTGGCCATCAGCCCCAGGTTATAGGCCGTCACTAGGCTGTAATCCGCCTGGTGGTGCAGCACCAGCGACCAGGCACGGAACGGGCAGATTTCCAGCACATGGCGACGGTTCAGGGACTTGTCGTCCACCACGAAGCCGCTGAAGTTCGGATCGGGGAAATGGAAGGCGGGTAGCCTTTTTCCTTTCCAGTCGGCATCAATTTTAGGGAACTGATCGCACAACTGCCCGATGCGCAGGTAGCGGTAGGCGTGCCCCTCAGCCCGCGCCTGCTTTTCGATGGGGGAGAAATTGACCAGCGGCGGTTCGTACAGATAGGGCGGCAACGGTGGCACCGGGTGTTCCGCGCGCAATGGCCGCAAACGGCGGGTTTGCAGCTCCTTGGCCAAAGGGTCCGCGGTCAGCCACAGAGTCAGGTCCTTCTTGTGCAGGCCATCCAGGCGAATAATCCCCTGGGCATCACTTTCTCCGCTGTACTCGGGTACTAGACCGCACCGTGTCGCCTCATTGGCGGCACGGTAGGGTTGATGGGCCAGGGGAACATTGCGCTCATCCAGCAACTGAAACTCCACCCAGAAAGGTTGTTGTGGGGCGGAAAACTGGACAGGTTTGAACGTACAAATGGTATCGGTACGATGCGAATAATCCTGCATAGCAAGGTCATCCTTGAGGCAGCAAAAATAATTTTGGTGAATACGAAATAAAATTAGCGGGAATTCATACTTTCACTGATGATCTTTAGTCTTCGCAAGCTTGGGTCATAACCACTAAACTCTCGCGTTCCATCTGGATATATGTTTTCCGACGTTCCCGCCCCATCACTCTTTACACCAATAGTTCTGACAACAAGCCCGGAGTGCAGGATCGGCTCAAAAACAACACTTCGAGCATTGCTCGAGCGATAGCTAAAGACATTTTGCCTGCCCATTATCACCAAGGTTTTTTCGTGACCACCAATAAAAGTCTCAATAACCCATGGATAATAATCCTCCCGCACCACTACATCCCCGCTTACATCCACAACCTCATCCATACTTCTGCGCTGCGGTAGATTATTATCGAAAATCACGATAACCCCTCCCCCGTATCCGTACGTCACGCCTTCTCCAAACTGCGCCGTATTCTCGTAATGCACCCCAAAGGTCACGTTACTTAAATTCCACTGGCAGGCACCGCCGCCGCTCCTGTCCAGTTTCGCCACATACAGATCGCTATTTCCCTGGCGCTGTGGCACGACCTCGATCGCGTGACGGCCATCTTCCTCATAACTCGTCCAGTCCGCGCCCGAGCGCTTGACCTGGCACTTCTGCGAGCGGTACATCACGCGCAGAGTGTCGGCGGCAAGGTCTTGCGGAACTTTCACGGTCACCGTGACTTGCTCACCGCCCGGCGGAGGGGAGAACGCCTGGGTGGAATTTTGGTTTTGCGCACAACCCGTCAGTGAAAACAGCAAAAGACAACCACCGAGGTTCAGAGCCGCTGCCATGTTCAATGCTCAACTCCTTGCAAGTAATGAATACACGGGCGAAAGCGCTGCGGGCGCCTGGCCACTGCTCCCGCCCGTCAAGCGCACGACTGAACTCCGGCAGTGCACTGTCACTGACATTGAGGCTTCACCACGCTGCCACTTTCCTCGAATACATAAGGAAGGTACTGCCAATCACTGCCCCGCTGGACCGAGCAAAATACGGCTGTATAAAACAGCACATCGGTGCGCCGGGGGTTACGAACAAACCGGTTCAAGCGAACGCTGTAGGTCACACCGGCTTGCAGTTCGCTCGCTGGCGTATTGACGGTGTAACCCGCAAGCTCCGCGCCATAGTTCAAGCAACCGCCCGGGGGCAAACTTATAAAAGGGTCACCGGGCTTCATCTCGACATCCCACGGAGTATGCCTCTCGCCATTATTGAGCTCGCTCTCCGTCACCGACAGTGAGGCGATAGCCACGTCGTTCTTCTCCGCAGAAGGGATGCAGATGGAAATCATCCCATCCGTCATTCCAATCTCTGCATTCCTTGCCATTCCCCAGGGTGTGGCGTTGGCGGTAAGATTGAACACGCCAGTTGCCAGCGCCGCACTGATACAGCCTGTGATTCCGGTTATTTCCATGGAGGACTCTCCTTCCTACTAGTGGCATCACAAGAAGGAACCACCTCGCCTCCATCTGGCAAGCGCACATACTGAGAATACTTATATCCCGCATCAACATCGCCTTCTACGCAGAAAGCTGTCGAATAAAAGTAATTGTAGTGCCGCGCATCATTAATCCTATCCATCATAAACACGTAGGTTATGTCTTTCTGCAGCACCTTGAGCCTTGAAGGCATATCTACTTCATATCCATCTGGAATTTGACCAAACCTAAAGCATTCGCCTGATTTCAAAACCAGCGGGGCAGCGTTAGGCTTGAGCTTTAACTCCCAGCCCAATGGCCTGTTCACATAGCTTTCTGAAAGAAGGACTCTACTTACAGGAAACGCCTCACTAGCATCACTGGGCAAGCAGATTGCCGGTGAACCGTCTATCGACTTTAAAACCGGCTCACCATTCCACCCCACAGATGTTGCACAAGCTTCGCAGGTGGCAATAACCAGCAGAATACATCCGCAGCAAAATCTCATCAGAATCTCACTCCGGCAAGTTATAGGTTTCTTGGGGATTTTTTAATAAACCCTGAACCGTAGCTTTCAGCAGCGCCGGGTTTTTAGACTGATTCGCAGGATTCCATACGAATTCTGGCTTCTGCAGAACGCAGATCATGAAGTAATCGGAGACGATGTCTCCCTGCTGTTCCATGTTGTACTCTGACAGCTTCCCACCAGACTTCAGTTCGTACTCATAGACCGATGCACCACGACTGGTGACCCATAAGGCATGCCACTTAATCCAATAACCCAACTGAAACTGCCAGACATGCGTCATTTCATGAATTAATAATGCTTTATCCCTATCGTTAGTCGTGCTTGAAAAATCATCCCTATAGAGCCCCGTGCTTTTGGGGAAGTACATTTCGCCATTAGGCGTTACCGCTGCGTTCTGGAACCCCAAGAACAACCACCAGCCACCGTGATGAACCTTAACCTTGCTGTAGTCGATCGCATCCTGGAAAACAATTCGCGCCATGGCAATTTCACCCGCGGTCAAAGAGCGTTCATCGCCTTCAGGCAACGGCACGATTTTCGTCGAGGCTCCAATATTGACGCTGTTGGTAAATACTTTAATGGGCTGCAAATCGACAATGAGTGGCTCACCGGGCGTTTTGGTCGAACAACAGGCAGCCTCTGCCTCACTTTCTGGCGGTTGCAATTCCAGGCGAGTGATTTGCACTGATTGCTCAGTGACAATCCGCGCGGTTCGCCCACTATCGTCGGTCTCACCCTCTTGTGAGGTTCCATCAGCCAGGTACGCCACGTACTTCAAACCACCGGGTAAAGGGCCACTGGCGCAGGTCAGGCAGAGCTGCTCGTCGAATGGACCCTCGCTTGTCGGCATATCGATGCTCAGATCCCTCGGCACCAGGGTATGAATGGTCATGGTGCGGCCGGCCAGGTCGGTCACTCCTTCAAAGACTTCGCCTTCGGGGCTGGTGATGCGATAAGGCGTGAACGGCATGGGTTGCTGATGCTGATCGGTCAGCGTGTAGCCTGCGCTGTAGCCCGCAGGTAGCTGGGTGGGGGTGATGTTGAGGCTGGTGGCGCCCTGTTTCTGTACATGGGCCGCTTTGAGGTAGATGTTGCCCGGTGCGCCTAGTTCGATGTTGCCATCCTTGATGCGGATGTAGGCGCCGCCGCAATGCAGCAGCAGCTCCTGCGGAGCGGTGATTTCTACGCGGCTGCTGGTACTTTCGATCTTGACGTCTTGCTGCGCGAGGGCGTGCAGGTCGTCGCTCTGAGCATGGAGTTCGACTTTGCCGGCGCCGGCCTTGAGTTGCATACCAGCGCCGTGCGCAAACAGGCTGATGGTTTTTTGCGCCACGGCGGTTATGTCGCGGTCGGCACCGATATCAACGTTATGCCCAGCCATGATGCCAACACTCTCGGCACCGGAAGCCAGGCGCACGGTTTGGCGGCTCACCACACCAATACCTTCCGGGGCATGCAGTAGCAGACCGGGCTTTGCCAGGTCGATCAAGGCCTGATTGAGTCGGTCCTGGCTGGCCGTATCACCGGGTTTGGCTCCGGCACCGGTAGCTGCGTTCGCCAATGTCTGTGCCAGTGAGAGGGCTGTTTTGAGTTGTTCGATAGCTGCCGACATATCCAGTACATCTCGGCCAGCCCGGTGTTGTTTGTCAGCACTGATAAACACGCCCTTACCACCGCGAATAGAGCCCCAGTCATCGGTTCTCAATTCGAAGCCCTCACCGCGCTTCCCGCGATGGGCATCCACCAGATGCCCCAGGTTGAGCTGGCTCTTGCCGGAATACTCGGTGCTGACCTTGATGTGTTCCTGGCCACGCGTATCGTCCAGGCGAATCTTGTTGTTCGCCGGCGTGCGCAGGACGTTGCGCTTGTGGTTGTGGATGGTGACGTGGTCCCGCTGCAGGTTGGTGTGCAAGGCATGCGCGATGAACGGCCGATCCGGATCCCCCTGCTCGAAGGCCACGGCCACTTCAGTGCCGGCCAGCAATGGCAGGTGCAGACCGTGGGTGTCGCCTGCGTAGGGCCGCGCCAGGCGCAGCCACATGCTTTCGCGGCCGGCGGGCCAGGTATCGCGATCGAAGAGGAAGTTGACGCGGTAGCGCCCTTCCCCATCGATGTTGCTGTAGGGATCGTTCTGCTGCGGGCTGGTGACGCGTGCCGGGACGGTGCCGGCGATGCGCGGCTTGGCGGGTACCGGTGGGCGGAACGCGATGTTGCCGTCGGGG
>NZ_LZDG02000045.1:0-18076 GCF_001672555.2 Pseudomonas sp. AU11447
AAGCTGGCCTTGTAGCCGGCGAAGTCGTCGCAGACCAGTTTGCCTTGCCAGTCACCCAGGAAGCTGCGCGCGTGCTCGCCGGCCCGGCTCGGCCTGAAGTCGTAGACCACGGCCTTGAGGTCGGCGAAGGGGCTGGGTGCATAAGCCCAGACGTAAGCCCGCTGGGTCTTCTTTGTGCCTGGGGCAAGCATCTGCACTGGGGTTTCGTCGGCGAGGATGACGTCCTGCTGAAGCAGGCAGTCGCGCAGGGCATCAACCAGGGGTTGCAGCTGGACACCGCAAGCGCCGACCCATTGCGCAAGCGTGGAACGCGCAATGGCCAGCCCGGCGCGGGCGAAGATCTTTTCCTGGCGGTACAGCGGCAGGTGATCGGCGAACTTGGCCACCATGACCTGAGCCAGTAGCCCGGCAGTCGGGATGCCCTTGTCGATCACCTGCGCCGGCACTGGGGCCTGGATCAGCGTTTCACACTGGGCGCAGACCCACTTGCCACGGATATGCCGCTCGACGGTGAAGGTGCCCGGGGTGTAGTCGAGCTTCTCGCTGACGTCTTCACCGATGCGCTTGAGCTGGCAGCCGCAGGCACACTGGGTGCTGTCCGGCTCGTGGAGTATCAGCGTGCGCGGCAGTTCGGCCGGCAGCGGCGCTCGCTTGGGCTGCTGCCGTGGCTCGCGCTTGGCGGGCTCTGGTCGGGCCGTTTCAAGCTCTGCCTCGATGGCGGCGATGTCGGCCTCGATCATCTCGTCCAGCAGATTGAGCTGGTCGGCATTGAGCTGCTCGCTGCGGCGGGCGAAGCGGTGGCGCCGCAGCACGGCGAGTTCGTGGTTCAACCGCTGGTTGAGTGTTTCCAGGCGATCGACGCGCTGACTCAACTGCGCGGCCAGTTGGCGCAGTTGCTCGGGTGTCAGGTGATCGAAAGCGGCAGGATTCAGGGCGCCGAGTGTGCGGATTGTCGACCCCCTCGGCGATAGGCCATTGGCCTAATTGCACCCCGGCTACAGGAGCCTGATCTCGGCATCCGGCCCAAGACGCTGCCAAGGCAGGCCGACCACCAGGGCCTGCAACTGCTCGGGGCTGAGTTCCAACTGCTGTCCCTGCCAATTACCCGACCAGACGAAGCGCCCTCGATTGAGCCTGCGAGCAGCCAGCCAGATGCCGAAGCCATCGTGCACCAGCACCTTCATCCGGTTGGCGCGCTTGTTGGTGAACAGGTAGGCGCAGTGCGGCTGCGCCGCACCGAACACTTGAACCACCCGGGCCAACGCGGTTTCGGTGCCGGCGCGCATGTCCAGCGGCTCGGTGGCGAGCCAGATGCGCTCGATACGGATCACTTCAGCAGCTCGCGCAGGAAGCGGGCGCAGCCTTCAGGGTCGTTGCCCGGCCACTGCACCGACAGCTTGCCGGCCCGATGGGGAATGGCGATCTGGATGGCCATGTCGGCCGCACTCCGGGTAGCCGGCAGGCTCGGGACGAGAGGAATCGGAATAAAACCTGAAGGCACAGCGGGCAGCTGTGCCTGCTGGCGGCGAATCCACTTATGCACGAGATTGGCGTTGAGGCCGTGGCTCAAGGCCACGCCGGCAACCGAGGCGCCGGGCTGGGTGCACTCATCGACGACCTGGGCCTTGAAAGATTTGGGATAGGAGCGGCGTTGGCCTGGCACGGGAGATCCTCTGCAGGGGGGCTTGAAATGGTGTCCACCAAAAACAGGTGGACACCATGCCGCTAGCTGGAAGAACCGGGGAGGTGTGTTGGCCAGACGCTTACTGGTCAACGCAAGCCGTTGCGGGTGATCCAAAGCGAGCCAAGCACATCCATCAACAGCCAGAGCATCGGATTTCATTCGGAAGTCTATCTGTCTACTGGCACACCACGCCACAGGTCGCAACGAACAGGCGAGCTGCGTCCTTAAAGGACTGGCTCTTCATCGACCGGTGCGGCCTCGTCTTTCACCCGCTCGATGAACCGCTTCATGGGCTCGGAGGGTTCGCCATGGCGGCGCAGCAGGTAGGTAGAGAGCATCGGTGGGGCGCCGGCCAGGGGACGAATGGAGATGTCCGGGCGCTGTAGCGTCTGCACCTGCGAGGCGATGGCGAAGCCGATGCCGTAGCCGGCGCCGACCAAGGTCAGCATCACGCCCAGGCTGGTCACTTCATCGACCAGCTTAAGTGGCGCGCCTGGGTCCCGCAGCAGCGCTTGAATCTGATGGCGGCAGCCCGATCCCGATTCGGGATGGCACAGAACCAACGGGAACTTCAGGGCTTCGGGCAGCGGCACCTGCACGTGCGCCAGCAAGGAGTGGCGTGCGGGCACGATCACCGACAGCGGATCGGTCCACACCGGCTCGGCGACGAGGCCATCATGTACCGCGTTTGACAAGGCAAACTGCAGGCGGTTTAGCCAGCGATGCCGTGACCAGGCCCCTCCGATGTCGTCAAAGTCACGAGCGTTCACGCGGGGTTTCCTCAGCCACTCTGTCATCGCGCTCGCGCAACAGCCAGTAGGTTGCCCCCAGGGCCAAGGTCGCGCCCGCCAGTGCGGCGACCTTGGCCGGACTGACATCAGGGTCGAGGATCACGAACTTGCGCGCGAGCGCGATGAGCGCGATCAGGATTACCGTCTTGACCTGGATGATGCTTTCGCGGCGCAAGGCCACGCGCACGATCGAGTGCTTGAACTCCATCGCAATCAACAACGTCATGATCATGCCGAACACGCTCTGGAACACCTTGTGGTCGAGCGGATTGAACGCCTCGATGATGAGCAGGAAGAAGACGATGGAGATCAGCTGGATCAGCGAGACCACGATAATCACGGCGATCACCGCCGACAGAACCAGCGCCACGACTTGCTCGAAGCGCTCGTAAACCGTCATCAACCGCCACTGGGAGCGCATCTCGTCAAGGGCCTTGTGGCCAGATTCTTTATGCATAAGCGTTGCTCTCTCTTTCGATGAAACCTTAATGGAACGGCGAGTCCGAAAAGGCGACTCGATTACACCTGCATCACCGGGGCAATTGCAAAGCCACCCAGCGGCATATGCCCTGCGCGCCCGTGGCGCCGCCGATGGGTGGATCAGCCTCTTGCACGTCAACCCTTCGTCCCATGCATGGCATCAATCCGGCTTCTGCTCCGGCGGCAGTAATCCCAGCAGATCAGCCTGCAAAAGTTGCAACTTGTCGATGCCAGCCCTCAATGCCTCGACACGGCCGGCATTTTTCATTTCACTCAGGGTGTGAGCCAACTGCTGGATGCTCTGATGCAGGACATCGACCGGATCATCAGGATCCTTGCCGAAGAACGTAGGGCGACCACTTTGATCCCGCCAGTATTGGAGTGTTTCGGATTGAGGAGGCACTTGGGTCTTGCCTGACAGATAGTCGATCATCTGGGAAATCCAGACCCGGTGGTCAGCGTATGTGAACGGCACGGGCAGCGCGGAGCGACTGTCAGGTTTGAATCCCTTCCAGGATAAAGGTACCTGCCAGATGTGTAGCCATTGCTCGAATTCATGCGCCGGCATCGGATGCCCGATGGCGTAACCCTGGCCCCACTCGCATCCCAGACGCAGCAGCATTTCAGCATGCTGAATGGATTCGACACCCTCCGCGATGCAGTTCCTGCCAAACGACCTTGCCAGTGCCAGTAGCGCATCCAGGATGGCGATATCGTCCGGATCCTCGAGCATGTCGCGTATAAAACCTTGGTCGATCTTGAGCAGGTGCGCGGGCAGGCGCTTCAGATAGGTCAGCGATGAATAGCCGCTGCCGAAATCGTCGAGGGCAAAACGCAATCCCATCCTCTCGCACAGCGCCATCAACTGAGACACTTGAGCGAAGTCCTCCACGGCGCTGGTTTCGAGGATTTCCAGTTCAAGGTCTTGCGGCTGGGCGCCGGGATGTCGTGACAACATACCCCGTAGATGCATGATGAAGTCCGGTTGCAGCAAGTGCCGTGCACCGATATTCACGCTGATCGGGACATGAAGGCCGGCCTTGCGCCAAACTTCGATCTGGGTCAGCGCAGCCTCGATGGTCCATTTCCCCACGTCAATCCCGAGCGGATGGTTCTCAATGATGGGTATGAAGGAGGCAGGAGATAACAAGCCACGCGCCGGATGTTGCCAGCGGATCAAGGCTTCGGCGCCCAGCACCTCACCGGTGCGCATGTTGACCTTAGGTTGGAAGTAAAGCAGAAACTGCCCATTGGCAAGGGCATTCGCTATGCTGTCCAATCCTTCGTGACGGGTGCGCAGCGTACGATCCTTCTCCGTATCGAAAACGTGATATCGATTCTTGCCAGCTTGCTTGGCGAAATACATGGCCTGATCTGCCTGCCGCAGTAGTTGGTCGGCGTCGATGTCTTCGAGTTGCGGGTAGTAACTCACACCGATACTCGCGCTCACTTCGCACAGTGCGTCACCAATCGGTACGGGCTGCGCAGCCACCTCGCTCAGGCGATCGAGAATCGGTACGCTAATGGAAACATCCGGCAGGTCGACCAGAACAGCGACAAACTCATCACCTCCAAGACGGGCCAAGGTATCGCCTTCGCGCAACACCTGCGTCATACGCCTGGACAGGACGGACAGCAATTTGTCGCCGACTGCGTGGCCGTGCTGGTCGTTGACCTTCTTGAATCCATCCAGATCGATGAAGACAACCGCCAGGTGCATGCCACGCCGACGTGTCTGACCAATGGCCTGCTTAAGGCGGTCTCCAAGCAATAGTCGATTGGGCAAGCCGGTGAGCAGGTCGTAATGAGCAACGCGTTCAAGCTGTTGCTGGTTCTCCTTCAGCGCCGTGATGTCGGAGAACATGGCAGCGTAATGCTCGATCTGGCCCTGCATATCCGGGACTGCACTGATCGTCAGCAGCGCGGCAAACTGGCTGCCGTTCTTGCGTCGGCACCAGAGCTCTCCGTGCCAGTAGTCGTGCTCAAGCAGAGCCTGCCAAACGGTCTGATAGAACTCATCGTCATAGCGATCGGACTGGAGTAGGCGGGGTGTCTGGCCCAATACTTCCTCCCGCGCATAACCAGTGATCACGGTAAACGCCCGGTTGACGTTGACAATGTGGGCCTGAGCGTCGGTAACGAGGATGCCCTCTCCTGCGTGCGCAAAAACTTTAGCCGCAAGGCGAAGCTCTTCCCCGGACCTTCTGCGTAAGGTGACATCATGGATATAACCGTGCCAGAGGATGCTCCCATCAGGCATGGCTTCAGGCGACGCCTCGCCTTCGACCCAGATCACGCGACCGTCTGGAAACTGCACCCGGTACTCGTCATGCCAAAGCGCGAGTGACTGCCCCGACGCCTGTATGGTTTCATGCACACGGTCGCGGTCTTCAGGATGGAGCGCCGCGAACACAGGAGTGGCATCTTCAACAACATCCTCCGGTGCAACCCCGTATATTTCCCGTATCCTCGCGCTGGCATAAGGGAAGTGCGAGCTGCCGTCCGGACGAAGACGGTATTGGTAAAGCATACCGGGAACGTGGCTGGCCAACTCTTCTCGCTGTAGGCGCATAGAGTTCAGCGCCTGCTCGACCCTGTTGAGATCGGTGATGGCCTCTACCGTCGCGGTGGTCAGCTCGATGGGTTCTCCGGTGAACAGTGGGTGCTGGCACCGCCCGCAATTGGGCGGCTCAGCCAGTTTGTTGGCTGGAACGCGATTGATGGATTGGCAGTGTGGGCAGACGATATGAAGACTGTCACTCATGAGGGGCTCCCTGGGACACAGAGGAAGCAATGGCTCCGGCAGTTGGACCACTGTGACATGGGGGTTCGAGCTGTAGCCCTTGCGTCAGTTGCCGGATGCTGTATTCATCCAGCGTTTCCCGTGCGAGCAGTTCGCGCGCGCATCGCTCCAGCACATCTCGGTTAATTTCGAGAATTCGGTATGCACGATCAAACACACCCATCACGATGTCACGGATGGCTTGGTCGATGCGTGCCTGAGTCGATTCGGCTACTCGGCAGCCACCCTGTGCCAGTTCAGGCGCATCAAGAAAACGCGGCCTCTGTGCCTCAAAAGCAACGTACCCCAAGCCCTCATCCATGCCGAAGCGGGTGATCATGTCGCGGGCAATGTCGGTGGCGCGCGCCAGATCGTCCGCGGCGCCGGTGGACAGCTCGCCGAACACCAGTTTCTCGGCGGCGCGTCCGCCCAGGAGCACGGCGATCTTGTGCTCGAGATCGGCGCGTGTCATCAGGAAACGGTCTTCGGTGGGGCGTTGCAGCGTGTAGCCAAGCGCGCCGATGCCACGCGGAACGATCGACACCTTGTGCACGGGATCGGTCCCTGGCAAGGCCAGTGCCACCAGCGCATGGCCCATCTCGTGGTAGGCCACGGTTTCCCGCTCCTTCGGGCTGAGCACGCGGTTCTTCTTCTCGAGCCCGGCCACGATGCGTTCAATGGCTGCGGTGAAGTCCTGCAACTCCACCGCCTGCGCGCGACGCCGGGTCGCGGCCAGCGCCGCCTCATTCACCAGGTTGGCCAGATCAGCGCCGGAAAAGCCGGTGGTCAGCGCCGCGACCTGCTCTAGGTCCACATCACGGGCGAGCGTGACCTTCTTGACATGGACCTTCAGGATGTCGAGACGCCCCTTCTTGTCCGGCCGATCCACCAGCACCTGGCGGTCGAAGCGTCCAGCGCGCAGCAGCGCCTGGTCGAGAATTTCGGGGCGATTGGTGGCAGCCAGGATGATGAGTCCCACCGAGCTGTCGAAGCCATCCATCTCGGTGAGCAGCTGGTTGAGCGTCTGTTCGCGCTCATCGTGGCCACCAATCGGTCCGCCCACACCGCGCGCACGGCCGAGGGCGTCGAGTTCGTCGATGAAGATGATGGCGGGTGCCTTGGCGCGTGCCTGCTCGAACAGGTCACGCACGCGCGCGGCCCCCACACCGACGAACATCTCGACGAATTCCGAGCCGGAGATGGAAGAACGGCACCCCGGCTTCACCGGCGACCGCCTTGGCCAGCAAGGTCTTGCCCGTGCCCGGCGGGCCTACCAGCAGCACGCCTTTGGGGATGTGCGCACCGAGGCGGCCATAGTCCTGCGGGTTCTTCAGGAAATCGACGATCTCGACGAGTTCAGCCTTGGCCTCATCCACGCCAGCCACATCCGCGAAGGTCACACCGGTGTTCTTCTCCATGAACACCTTGGCGCGGCTCTTGCCAATGCTCAGGAAACCGCCCATGCCCTGTTTCTCGGCAAATCGGCGGAAGAGGAAGAGCCAGACACCGAAGAACGCCACCGCCGGCAGAATCCACGACAGTACGTCGCGCAGCCAGGTGCTTTCCACGACGCGTGCATACGGCACCTCGTACTTGGACAGGCGTTCCGCCAGATCGGGTTCGACGCGGGTCGCTACGATCGTGGTCTTGCCGCGGCTGTCAGGCGCTTTCAGGCGTCCTGTCACGGTACGGTCCGACACCAGAACTTCAGCGACACGGCCCTCGGCCAGCGCCTTCTCGAATTCGCTGTACGGCACGGGCTCGACGGTCTGCGCCGCCTGCCAGTAGTTCTGGAGCATCAGCAGCAACAGACCGGCGACGATCCAGTACCCGACGTTCCATTGGTCTTTCTTTTCCATCCGCAGGGTCCTCCGAGGGTCGTTTCGCTAAAGAACGGGCGTGAACAGGCGGGCGACACCGTCGCGCAACTTCACGGCAAGCGGGCGGGCATGTACTGCCGCCGGCGTGACGAGCGCCGAGGCGTCGCGTGTGGCATCGAACAGCGCCTCGAGGCGTGTACACAGGGCGGCGTCGTAGACCTCGACGTTGAACTCGAAGTTGAGCCGCAGGCTGCGCGCGTCCCAGTTGCCCGAGCCCAGGCAGCACCAGGTGCCATCGACCAACATCAGTTTGGTGTGGTCGAAGGGGCCGGGCCGCTCGAAGATCCGTACACCGTGCTCCATCACTTGCCAGTAATGCGCGCGGGCGGCCCATTGCACGGCCGGGTGATCGCCGTTGGCGGGCGTGAGTACATCAATGCGCACACCGCGCAAGGCGGCGGTGCCCAGCGCTGCGATCATGGGTTGGTCCGGCACGAAGTACGGTGTCCAGATACGAACCGAGTGCCGTGCCGCGCTCAAGGCCCCCATGAAGGTCCAGCGTATTCGGTCCAGGGTTTCGTCCGGGCCGGCCTCGATGCCTCTGGCCCAATTGTTCCCCGGGTCGGGAGCCGGCGTGGGCAGCCCGCCCCAGAAACACTCATCGAGCCGCTCCCCCGTGGTGTCGCACCAATCCTCGGCGAAACACCGCCTGAGATCGGCGACGACCGGCCCCTGCAGGCGAAAATGCAAGTCATGGCAGGCCTGCTCGGGCGCATCGGGCCGCCAGTACGGGCTGAAGATGTTCATGCCGCCGGTGAAGCCTGTTTCGCCGTCGACCACCAGCAGCTTGCGGTGATTGCGCAGGTGCGCGGCATGCAGCCGTGCGGGGATCAGCGTCGGATTGAACGATGCCACCATTAATCCGCTGCGCTTCAGCCGCCGATGGGCGCTCTGGCGTACCCATCGTGCGGAGACATCGTCGATCAGCACCCGCACCTGCACGCCGCGCGCATGGGCACGCTGCAGGGCTTCGACAAACTGCGTACCGATGCCCTGGCCATCGAAGATGTAGGACGTCAGGGCAACGCTGTGACGGGCCGAGTCGATCGCGGCGAGCATGGCCGGGTAGGCCTGCTCGCCATCGACCAGTGGCTCGATGCGATTGCCACCGGTCAGCGGCTGACCGGTGGCGCGTCCCACCAGATGCGCTAGGCCGGCGAACGCCGACGGCAGCATGGCGGGGACCTCCATACAGTCTGTGGTCGGCGATGCGCGACCAGCGCCTGGGTACAGCCTCCGCGCCCGCCGCTGATAGCGGTTGATACCGAACAACAGGTACAGCAGCGAACCGCCAAGCGGTAGCAGCGCGATAAGCAGCACCCAAAGCGCGGCCGACCGCGGGTCACGCTTGTAGACGACCGCGTGCCCCGCAGCGGCGAGCGCCGCCGCGAGTGAGACCAGGGTGGCTGCCGATGCCAGGCCATGGGAAGCAGACATGACAGCCCCCGATGCATCAGGATGGATCGCTCGCCGGTTTCTTCTTCCGGGAACCCTTGCCGTCGTCGCTCTTCGGCGCATCGGTCGATTTGGCTTCATCAGGCTTGGCTTCGTCAGGCTTATCGGCCTCGACCTCGCTCTTGGGCGGCTCCGTGCGCTCGAAGCCGACCCGATCGGCCTTGTCGTCCCATCGGGCGATGACGTGATCGCCCTTGCCGATGCCGCCGCCAAGCATCTCGCGCGCCAGCGCCGTTTCCAGCTCGCTGCGGATCAAGCGCTTGAGCGCGCGGGCGCCGAATTCGGGCTTGTAGCCTTCTTCGGCAAAGTGGTCGATCAAGGACTGGTCGAAGGCCAGCGTCACGCCCTGGCTGGCGGCATTGCGCGCCACGCGGTCGAGCTGCAGCCCGACGATGTGTCGGATCTCCTCTTTGCCCAAGGCATGGAAGACGATGATCTCTTCGATGCGGTTGAGGAACTCGGGGCGGAAGTGCCCGCGCAGCACCTCCATCACCTCGGTCTTGGTTTTCTCATACTCATCACCGGCCGCGCCACGCGCGTTCAGACGCCGCTGGATGATGTCCGAGCCCAGGTTGGACGTGGCGATGATGATGGTGTTGGTGAAGTCCACCACGCGCCCTTTGCCGTCGGTGAGACGGCCGTCGTCGAACACCTGCAGCAGGATGTTGTAGACGTCGGGGTGGGCCTTTTCGATCTCGTCGAGCAGCAGCACGCTGTAGGGCTTGCGACGCACTTTCTCGGTCAGCTGGCCGCCCTCGTCGTAGCCGACGTAGCCCGGAGGCGCTCCCACTAACCTCGCCACGGTGTGGCGCTCGCCGTACTCCGACATGTCGATGCGCAACAGTGCACCCTCGTCGCCGTAGATGGCTTCGGCCAGCGCCTTGGCCAGCTCGGTCTTGCCGACGCCGGTGGGCCCGAGGAACAGGAACGTGGCCACCGGCTTGCTGCCTTCGCGCAGCCCGGCGCGTGACAGCCGGACCGCATCGGCGACGGCGTGCACCGCTTCGTCCTGCCCGACCAGGCGCTCATGCAGGCGCTGCTCCAGGTGCAGCAGTTTCTCGCGCTCCTCCACCGTCAGTTCGTTCACCGGAATGCCGGTGAGGCGCGACACGATCTGGGCCACGTGCTCCGCTTTGACTTCCGCGCTGCCCGAGGCGCGCTCGCGCTCCCAGTCCTCGACCTGCTTCTTGAGCTCGGCCTCCTTGGCTTCGATGCGTTTGCCGATTTCCGCCGCCTTGTCGTACTGCTTGCGGGCAGCCACGTAGTCCTGCTCCCGACGCAACTGATGCAGCTCCGCCTCCAGCTCCTGCACGGCGACCGGGCGTGCCGTCGCAGAGAGCTTCACGCGGGCGGCCGCCTGGTCGAGCAGGTCGATGGCCTTGTCCGGGAGGAAGCGCGCGGTGATGTAACGGTCGGACAGCTCGGCGGCGGCGATGATCGCATCCTCGGTGATGCTGACCTTATGGTGCGCCTCAAAGGTGTCGCGCAAGCCGCGCAGGATCATCATGGTCTGTGCTACCGTCGGCTCGGGCACCATCACCGGCTGGAAGCGACGCTCCAGCGCGGCATCCTTTTCAATGTACTTCTGGTACTCGTTGAGCGTGGTGGCACCGATCAAGTTGAGTTCGCCGCGCGCCATCATCGGCTTGAAGACGTTGGCCACGTCGAGCCCGCCTTCGCCGCCACCCTGGCCGGCGCCAACGATCGTGTGCACCTCGTCGATGAACAAGATGAGTTCGCCCTGGTGCTCGGTCACTTCCTTGAGCACCTTCTGCACACGCTCCTCGAACTCACCCCGGTACTTGGCCCCTGCGACCATCGCGTTGATATTCAGCTCCACCAGGCGCTTGTCGCGTAATGTCTCGGGCACTTCGCCGGCTACCATGCGCTGCGCCAGCCCCTCGACGATGGCTGTCTTGCCCACGCCCGGTTCGCCGATCAATACCGGGTTGTTCTTCTTGCGCCGCGCCAGCACCTCGATCGTGGTCTCGATCTCCTGGGCTCGACCGATGACCGGGTCCAGCTTGCCGTCACGCGCCATCTTCGTCAGGTCGCGGGAGTACTTGTCGAGCTCGGGGGTGTTGGTGGGCGTCTCGGCGCGGCTGTCCTCGGCGCCCTTGCCGACCACCTTGTTGACCTGCTGGCGCAGCGCCTGCGGCGTGAGGCCATAGCGGCGCAGCAGGTTGGCCGCCAGACCTTCGCCTTCTTCGGCCAGTCCCACCAGAAAATGCTCGGGGCCGACATAGGAATGACCGAGTTCGTTGGAGGCCACGAAGGCGCGGCTGAGTGCGTCCTTGACGCGCGGCGATACACCGATTTCGCCCTCGAAGGGCTTGTCGCCCCGCTTGGCCTCGGATTCGATCTGGCGTTTGAGGTCGTCCACGTTGATCTTGAACTGACCAAGGATGGTCTTGACCACGTCACTGTCAGTCAGCGACAGCAGCAGGTGTTCGGTATCCACCTCGGGACGGCCAAACTCGGCGGCGTGCTTGGCGGCCTCCTGCAGCAGGGTCTCCGATTGTTCGCTGATGCGGCTGGCCAGCCCACCACCGCGACGGCGCGGTGCGCCGGCCCCTGCGGCAGCCGGTTCGCCGAACGAGGCGTCGACCACTTCATCGTCGGCATCGGCTGTCACCGGCGCCGAGTCGTCACCGAGGCGGAAGAAGTCGCTGCCCAGGAAATCCTCGAACAGCCCGCTGCGCGAGCCGAACAAGGCTTCCAGCGGGGAAACGGTACGCTTTTGCTGGCGTACCAGCTGGCGGTAGTGGTCGTCGCACAGCAGCATGGTGCTGTGGCGACCATTCAGATTGGCTTCTACCCGCACGGTGGCGGGTTGGCCGCAGACTTGGCATTGTGTCCGACTCATCACTTATCTCCCGTTGAATGTATTTGATCAAGGCGTAACAGCTGCAGCGGATGCGCACGGTCGGCAACGGTAATGCCGGCATCGGCCAGGCGCGCGATGACAAAGGCAGTTGCCTGCTTGATCCACAATTGCACCGAATCTTCGGCGGCATCAAGCACCTCGGCAATGACAGAAGGAGTGATCCCATCGAGTTCGGCAAGCAGCAGCGCCCGACGCCAGGACACAGGTAGCACCTTGAGCATGTCAGTTAGGCAGGCTGCTTCGCTGATGGCTTCCTGCGCCACTTTTTCGGCATCAGTTGCCGTTTCGCTCTCAAGTGACGCCGCTGTTTCGTCTCCGGCCGGCAAGATGTCGGCCAGACGGAGGCTGTCATCTGGCTGGTAGTACTCATAGATTTCTTCTTCCACCATCGCTTCGGCCTGGTCCTTGGCGTCTGCCGGAACCGGGACATCCAACGATACGCTTTCGCCGAACTGACGGCTCGCTGCCACTTCGCGGTCAATGACCTTGAACAGGTTCTTTATTAGTTGCCGATACACCGCATCCTGAGTTTTGCCCAGTTGCCAGGCGACTTTGGTCTCTGCGATCGCTTGGTCAACGACATCGGCAAGCGTTGGGTAGTCGGCCGGCAAGTCACCGACGGCACGCAGATAAGCCAATTCGCGTCGGGCTACCGTTTCGAGGCGCGCTTTCAAGGGCTCGATGCCCTTCTGTGCCGCTTCGATCGTGGCAGACGGCAGGGCGTCGAGCTGCGCCTTGAGGGCGCGCAGACGCTCACGCCGGCTATGCCGTTTGTACTCATGCTGATGTCGCAACCGATCGAAGTGCTTCTTGCTTTCGCGGAACAAGATCTTCATGGCATTTTGGCTGGCCATATCAACGTCCTTGCCCTCCGCATGGGCGGTGACGATTTTCTTGCCCGCCAGGTTCGTGTGCAGATTGACCGTGAAGGATTTTTCGCCGCGCTTGCGCTTCTCCAAAGTGGCATGGAGCACGGTGTCATTCGCCCCATGTTTTTGCAGCAGGGGGAGGATCTGCTTGGCAGCGAGCGCTTCGAGGAGCGCGGGCCAGCGATGCCTGATCTCGTCGCCAACACCCTCAAAATAAGTCTGTATTTTCATGTTCTTCTTCCTTTAAAATGGATCTTTTGCTGCCGCCACAACAGTGCCGCTGCGCCCTTGATCGCGCCCAGCAAGCGCACATTGACTTCCCGCGCAAAAAATCGACAGAGGCCCCAACGCCCTGAGTCTATCTCGCGCATGGCGAACGCCCATGATGACCGACGCGATGGCACCGAAGACGGGCGCCAGGGCACCTCCAAAAACCTCGACTCGCCGCCCCTGGGTAAAATTACACTAACGCTCCATTCGGTGAGATGGTCGGTCGCGATACTCGCTCTGCAGCTCAGCGTTGGGGCTAATCAGGTCAGTAAGAAACTGCGCTCAGGCCGTCACGCCGGTCGGAGCGTTTGAACCGTCCGTTTTGCATTCAGATTGATTCCGGCGCAAACGCAGACCCAGAAAAATCAGAAGCATACCAAGGAAGGCCGCATAGGCACCCAGCACCCAGCCCATCGCGAGAAAGGTTTCGACCGGCCTGGTAAACAATAACCAGACCAGCACGCTGCTGAGCGCAATGGATAACAATCCGCTGAGCATGAGCCAGATCTCGCCGCGAATTTCCTTACGCAGGCGCCAGGCGGCAAACACCTCCGCCCAGCCAGTCAGCATCGACCATACGGCGATACTGGTCCACAGGAAGATTGCCAGCACCCAGGTCGCCACCAAGGGAACGACCAGGACCACGATCCCGGTAACGATCCCCACGACACCACGGAAGGCGAACCAACCCCAGCGTCTGCCGCGACGAATCTTGCGCACCGCCGCGAGCAGTGAAAACCCGCCATCAACCAGCGAAAAGGCGCCGTAGACCAGGGTCAGCGCCAGCAGTGCCTCGGCCGGCATCAGAAAGGCGAGTACCGCCAATACCAGCGCCAGCACGCCACGCAGCACGAAGGCCCACCAGTTTCTGCTCATCGAGCACAGGGTGTCGCCACCTTGCCCGATGGTCTGTGTTCCGCTCATCGTCGTCTCCTGTTGGCTCATTTGCCGCCATGCTGGCGGGATTTGTCAGCATCGGTTTGCGGCAACGATCCATCCTCTTTGTGATCGAACAGCGAGCGAAAGGTAGCCATGATGTCATCGAAAAAACCCTTGCCGGACTGGCCAGATTTAGCTTTTTCCTTGACCGACTTGATCTGGTCGTAAATATCCTTGAAGTCCTTCTTCATGCGACCGTACCCGAGCAACTCCGCCATTTCGAGCTGTTTGCGCGCGTCATCGAGCAGAGCGCCCAAGCGCTTGTCTTCCTCCGCGCTGCGATCGGATTTCTCCACCAGGGACTCGGCCTCCTTCAACATGGCGCGGGCACGCTCCACCGGTAGCGGAATGACCACGCTGCTGGATACAAGCGTACCCAGCACCGCCTGCAAGGCTGCCTTGGCCTCGTCGATCTTGCCCTGATCGATCAGGGGGGCAACGGCGCTGATGGCTTTGGGATACGTGGCCAAGGGAAGACTCGTGGTCGTGATCACGATCTCGCTGGCCACGCCGGAGAGCAGGTGTCTGGCCTTTTGCACCTCGCCGTGCTTAAGAGCGTTTTCGGCCTCATCCAAGATGGCCTCGATGGTGTCCGCGCCGGCAAAAATGTCGTGAACCACGGTTTGCACGTCCACTGGCGCCAAGGCCAACCTCGGGCTCCGGGCAAGAAGCAGCTCCAGCTTTCCGGTGACCTGTGCCAAGGCATCCAGGGCCTTCGTCGTGTCCTTTTCGTCCAATGCCGCCAGGGCATTCTTGGTCTCGGTCAGCGCGGTGACCGCCTCGCCGATCGTCTGCCTGCGTTTCTCGGCAGTCTTGCCCTCGACCACCTGATCCACGGCGGGTTGCACCGCCTCCACCATAGCGGATTTGGGCTCGGCGCCGGCGACTTCACTTGCGTTCCCGCTGGCTTGATCCAAAGTGTTTTCGGTTACTTCCTCGTCGCTCATTTCTGATACTCCTCAACATTAGTTGGATGAGCGCCGGCAACCCTTACCGCCAGCGCCTATCCATTTCATAAGAGACTTACATCAAGTCCGACAACTGCTGCTTGATCTTGTCGAACCAGCCCTTGCCGCTCTTGCCGTCTGCAGTTTTTTCCTCGATCTGATCGATCTGTTCGTACATCGGCTTGAACGCCTTCTTGTTGCCGTAACCCAACAGCTCCGCCATCTTGAGCTGGTTCCTGGCCTCGGCGAGTTGGTTAGCCAGTGTTTTGTTGTCCTTGTCCGTACGCTCCTTGTTTTCCGCCAGCGCCTCGGCATTCCTGAGCAGGGTCTCGGCACGCAGGACAGGCAACGGAATCACGTCAGTGGTCACCACGAGCGTATTCAGCGCGGCCTGTAATGCTACCTTTGCCTCGTCGACCTTACCCGCGTCGATCAACGGCGCGACGGCCTTGATCGCGCCCGGATAAGTGGCCAGCGGGATGCTGGTGGTACGGATCTGAATCTCGCTCGCCAGATTGGCTACCAATGGACGGGCCTTCTGGACTTCACCGTCTTCGAGATAATCCTCCGCTTCCTTGATGACGGCCTTGATGGTATCGAGCTTCGCTATCAGGTCAAAGGTGATGACCTCGACGTCCACCGGCGCCAACGCCAGTTTCGGATCACGCGCCAGAATCAGCTCCAGCTTGCCGGTCACCCTTTCCAACGCAGCCAAGGCCTCGTCGGCCTTCTTCTCATCGAGCAGCTTCAAGGCATTCCTGGTCTCGGCTACCGCGGCGATCGCGTCGGCGGTGATCTTCTTGCGCTTTTCTGCGGCCTGCTCCGTTGCATTCGCATCCACCTGTGGCTGGACCGATTTGCCCACCTCGGTCTGTTCCTGCGGCTTGTGTGGCAGCGCAGTGTCTTGGGCAAAGGCCGGCGACGAGGCAATCAAGCCCAGACTCAGCAGGGAGGCGTAAAGTGTCTTTTGGTTCATGATATTCATTACCATCCTCTCTTTGCTTAATTGAACGGTTTATTTCTCACCAGCGCTTGTTAGGACTCGATCGCAATCGTTCGTCCCGCTTGGGGTGAACGCAGCTCGCGCTTGTCCATCGTGATGGTTAGCACACCATTCTTGAAATTGGCCTTGATGGAGTCCTGATTGGCATCGCCGGGCAGGTTCAGCGCACGCTGAAAACTGCCATAGGACCGCTCGATCCGATGGAAGCCACCCTCCTTCTTCTCCTGCTCCTGCCGCTTTTCACCGCGCACCACCAGCACGTCGTTGTCGAGCGTGATCTGAATGTCCTTCTCCTCGACACCTGGAACTTCCACAGCAATCCTGTACTGCGTATCAGTTTCCTGGATGTCCACGGCCGGCTTCAGCATGCCTGGCCACTCTGCCGGCCAACGCGGTATGGCCAAAGTCGGAAAACCAAACCCGCGGAATGCGTCATCAAAGAGGCGGTCGATCTCGCGATGCAATTGCAGGATCGGACTGACTGCACCGCCTGCCACAGGCTGGTCATTGCGCTGCACAGGCAGCGAGGCAGCCGCCTGTTGCTCTTCCTGTTCGTTCTTGAACCAGTTCCAGGGGGCCAACTTTTTCAGATCGAAACTCATGTCACACCTCCAAAAAATAGTTAAGCAAATATCTCAATTCATTTGTCTGCTGATCCATGCCAAGGCACACAGGCCATACGGCGTACGTGTCGGAGTCAAGCTGTTCACCTTCGCGCATCACCTCCTTTTCTTGTCTCGGTTGGCGATCGATCTTCAATCCAGCGATCGATGTCGCTTCGCCGAAACCGCCATGTCCCACCCACTTTGAACGCCGGGATCTCCTCTTGCGCTGCCAGTCGGTATAGCGTGCGCTTGCCAACCTTCAAGTACGCCGCCAGCTCGTCGAGCGTGAAGATTTGATCCGGACCAGTTTTCATGGTTTCACCACGCAACTCTTCAACCTTGTCCATCAATTGCCGATTCTTGCAACCATTTGCAAACGTAGACGCTTTCTTGCAAATCTCAAGGAGCACCCACATCACATTGATCAATGTCAATGGCGCCCGCCGCTTTTGCCTAGGGTTTGTTGCCGTTTCGCTATAAGTTATTGATATGTAATAGAAAGATCGTGTCGTTGTAGCTCTCACACAACACCAATACGAGCTTGCAATGCGCCGATTACTGCTCAGTGACGAGCACTGGTCGAAGCTGCGGGAAATTCTGTTGCACAAGGCCATCTACTTGATCTACGAATGACCGTGGAAGGCATGCTGTACCACATGCTCCCGGCGGCTTCCCGCCCTCGCGGCGGGAAGCCTCTCTTCCTGCCTCTCTGGAGATCACACCCATGTCTGTTTGATTCAAAGGTACCGACCTGCGGCCCGTACTTGCCGAGGCCGTGGTCAATCAATGCCGCATCATCCTTGTCAAGGATCAGGGCGTGTACTTCCTGGCCGAGCGCCGCGAGCGCCGACCCGATGGTCGCCTGAAGACCATCGCCTATGCCGCCGGCTGCAACCCAGATGTCGATGCGTTCGACGACTGGTGGGAGCTGGCGCGCGCCGCGTTCGGTCGCGACGACTTCGGCGAGTTCTTCGATCCGCAGGAGAGCGTGTTTGCGCGCATCCTGCACAGCGAGGACGACCTCGACGTGTCCGCCACCGCGACACACCTGTCGCTGCAGGCGGTTCCTTCCACGCCCAGCGGCAACTGACCGCCCATCCCTGGCCCCCGCTCCGGGGGCCTCATTCTTCCCGGCAATGCGGACAGCCGCGAGTGCCGATTGCCGCTCGCCTGCGCGCTGCCCTGGCGCCACGCTTCCGGCCATGTTCCGCTGACGTCCGTCAGCGACATGCCCAGGCAGCCACGATCTTCAAGGCTGCGACGCGGTTCCGACCGCGTTGATCACTCCAGTTCGCACCGGCATCCATGCGCGAACGGCCATCGGTTCTCGATGGCGATGTCACCAAGCTGTTCCATCAACCCACGCGGGGGGTTCACACCTTGCCGGCCCGATGGGGAATGGCGATCTGGATGGCCATGTCGGCCGCACTCCGGGTAGCCGGCAGGCTCGGGACGAGAGGAATCGGAATAAAACCTGAAGGCAC